>JBEKBL010000180.1:0-6654 GCA_050015415.1 Solirubrobacteraceae bacterium | reverse complement strand
GCGCGCGTCGAGAACGTCCACCGCCAGCCCCGCCGGGTGGTGTTCGACTCGCTGGCCCGCTTGCCACTGTCCTCGCAGCTGGTCTGCCTGACGGCCGAGGTGCCGCTGATCGTCGTCGTCTCCCGGGCAGCGGCGCGCGCCGAAACCGACGCGCTCGAAGCTGCGGGGGCCGAGGTGCTGGTTGCAACCGGCGAGAACGAGCCGGCGCGTATCCGTGCCGCGCTCGACCAGCTGGGCTCGCTTGGTATCTCGTCGATCCTGCTCGAGGGCGGCCCGCATCTGGCCGGCGCTTTCCTTGACGCCGGCGAGATCGACGAGGTGCGCCTCTTCCTCGCGCCGATGCTGCTCGGCGGCGCCAACGCCCGTGACCCGCTTGAGGGCGAAGGCGTCGCCCGCATCAACGACGCGATCAAGGCGATGACGCTCGATTGTTCGCGCGTCGGGGATGACGTTTTGATCAGCGCTCGCCTCAGAGAATGGTGAATGTTCACCGGCCTTGTCGCGTACTTCGGGACGGTAGTGGGGGTCGAGACGGGTGCGGGAGGCTCGCAGCTCACCGTCGTCGCTGATGGCCTTGCCGGGGAGCTCTCTGTCGGGGATTCGATTTCGCTCAACGGCGCCTGCCTGACAGCTACACACGTTTCGGACTCTCGGTTTGTTGCTGATGTCGTCGCAGAGACGCTTCGGCGTACGACGCTCGGCGACCTTGCTGTGGGTGACCGCGTGAACCTCGAGCTGCCGCTGCGGGCCTCCGATCGCCTGGGGGGCCACGTCGTCCTGGGGCATGTCGATGGCGTGGCGCGGGTTTTGGAGCTTCGTGACGATGACTCGGTTGTGTTCGAGATCGATCGCTCGCTGGCCCGCTATGTCGTCGAGAAGGGCTCGATTGCGCTCGACGGCGTCAGCCTGACCGTCGCCGCAATCGACGGCAACTCGCTGAGCGTGGCGCTGATCCCGCAGACGCGCCAGAGCACAACACTCGGGTCCGTCACAATTGGCAGCAGCGTGAATGTAGAAGTGGACATCCTGGCCAAACACCTCGAGAAGTTGGTGGCCGCGTGAGCACGCGCGCGCCACGCGCTCGAGGATCCCGGCGAGCGGGCGGCGAAAGCCGCCCGGAGCCTTCCCCCTTTTCGAGCATCGAGGAGGCGATCGAGGAGATCCGGATGGGGCGAATGGTCGTCGTCTGCGATGACGAGGACCGCGAGAACGAAGGTGATGTGGTCATGGCGGCCCAGTTCGTGACGCCTGCCGCGATCAACTTCATGGCGAAAGAGGCGCGCGGCTGGATCTGTCTTGCGCTGACCGGCGAGCGTTGCGAGGAGCTCGGGCTCGACCTCATGACGGCGCACAACGAGTCGCCGCACGGGACGCCGTTCACCGTGACGGTCGAGGCGCGCGAGGGCGTCACGACGGGCGTGTCCGCGCACGACCGCGCGCACACGATCCAGGTTGCGATCGACCCCCGCAGCGGCGCTGACGATCTCGTTCAGCCCGGCCACGTCAACCCGCTGAAGGCGAAGGCCGGCGGGGTGCTCGAGCGGACCGGGCATACCGAGGCGAGTATCGACCTCGCGCGGCTCGCAGGCCTCAACCCGGCGGGCGTGATCTGCGAAGTGATGAACGACAACGGCGAGATGGCGCGCGTCCCAGACCTCGAGGTCTACTGCAAGCGCCACGGCTTGAAGATGGTCACGATCAAGGATCTGATCGCTTACCGGCGGCGCAACGACCTGCTGGTCGAGCGCGTCGTTTCGGCGCGGCTGCCGATCGAGGCCGGCGAGTTCGACGTCGTCGGATATCGCTCCGTGCTGGACGACAAGCATCACCTCGCGCTCGTCAAGGGCGACGTGGCGGGCAAGCAGGACGTGCTGGTCCGCGTGCACTCGGAGTGCGTGACAGGCGACGTCTTCCACTCGCTGCGCTGCGACTGCGGCGAACAGCTCGCCTCGACACGGTCGAGGCGAACGAGCGCCTCGGATTGCCTGCCGACCTGCGCGACTACGGCATCGGCGCCCAGATCCTCGTCGACCTCGGCCTCTCGACGATCCGCATCCTGACCAACAACCCGAAAAAGATCCGCGGCCTCGAGGGCTACGGCCTGTCGGTGACGGCGCAGATCCCGATCGAGCCTGAGCCGAACCCCGACAACGCCGCCTACCTGCGCGCGAAGCGCGACAAGCTCGGCCACACACTGCACCACCAGGGCCTCGATCTCGACGCCGAGCTGCGGCACGGTTCGCGGGCGGGCAAGCGTCGCGGCTGATGGCCGCGCGCTACGCGATCGTCGTTGCGCGCTTCTACGTCGAAGTGGCTGACCGCCTCGTTGCCAGCGCGCGCGGCGTGTTCGAGTCCGACGGCGCCGAGGGGATCGACGTCTTCGACGTCCCCGGAGCGTTCGAGCTGCCGCTCGCCGCGCTCTATGTCGCCCAGACCGGCCGCTACCGCGGGATCGCCTGCCTCGGAGCCGTCATCCGCGGCCAGACGGATCACTATCGCTACGTCTGCACCGAGGCGGCGCGCGGTATCCAGGACGTCCAGCTCCGCACCTCCGTCCCCTGCGCCTTCGGCGTGCTGACGGTCGAGTCGATGGACCAGGCACTCGAGCGCGCCGGCGGCCGCAAGCGCGACCACGGCGCGCAGGCGGCGCACGCCGTTCTCACGCTCGCCAACCTGCGCGACGCGCTCGCCGTCCCCGAGTACCCCTCAGCGTAGAACGCCGCCCATGGGCGACCCTCGATCCAGCTCTAGCTCGCGCTGGCGATGCGTGACGAACGAGTGACGCGCGGAGCGGCGGTTCGAGGTGGCGAATTGACGGTGTGCCACATCCCGACCGGACCGTCGCGTGTCACTATTGCTGTGGCTCGCGCTTTGCGCTGCTGCGTGTGGTGTGATGATAATGCCGGCTTCGCATCGTCGTCGCTTTAGCCTCAAGTACCCTGGCGCCTCGGCCGATAGCTCAGGCGATGTCGGAGTTCACTGGGAACGAGCCGCGCCCCGATCTGTGGAGCGAGAGCAACCAGGCATTCGCCGCCCCGCTGGCAGCGGGGTCGCTGGACGCTACGGTGGCGCCTGGCGTGGTGCCGTCGGCGCCGGAGAGCGCCCTCAGCGTGAGTTACGCGCTGTCGGGCTGGTGGGCGCGCGTCGGCGCCGCGCTGGTCGATGACATCGCCATGCTCGTGCCGGTAATCATCGTCATGGTCGCGCTGCACCAGTATCACGTGACGCACTACCTCACGACTGCCGGCACGGTCGGCACGACGACGACCTTCCACAGCGCGTGGATCGAGACGGTGATGTGGCTGTTCTATCTAACCTTCCTGCTGATCCGCGGCGGCGTGCGCAACGGGCAGACCCTCGGCAAGCAGTCGGCGAGCATCCGGGTCGTGCGAAACGACGGCAAGCCCGTCGACCTACGCACGGTTTTCATGCGTGAATGGATCGGCAAGGCTCTGCTGCCGGTGCTGCTCGTCGCGGTCGCACCGCTGCTCGTGCTGGCTTTCCTCGCCTACTGGCTGGTCGACTACCTGCTGCCCCTGGTCGAGCCAGAGAACCGAGCGCTCCACGATCTGATCGCCGGCACCCACGTCGTCCGCCTGGACGACTCCGGAGCCAAGCGCTTCTCGCCCGCTCGCGCGTAACGCTCGCGCGCTTCGGCGCACTCGCGGCGTCCCGCGGCTGGCGCGGCGGACCCATTACACTGCCGAGCAGATGGCAAAGGTCTGTCACACCTGCGGCAAAGGTCCCGCGTTCGGCAACAGTCGCAGCCACTCGATGGTCGCCACGAGGCGACGCTTCGATCCCAACCTGCAGAAGGTGAGGATCATCGAAGCCGGCGCTCCCCGCCGCGTCTACGTGTGCACGCGCTGCCTCAAGGCGGGAAAGGTAACGAAGGCGCTCTAGCGGGTGCCCGGGTCGTGACAGACCCCAACATCGTCCGCTTTCGCACGATTGTCGCTGGTGCGCTGGCGCACCTCGAGTCGCGCCGCGAGGAGGTAAACGACCTCAACGTGTTCCCCGTCGCCGATGGTGACACCGGCGACAACATGGTGCTCACGCTCCGCGCTGTGGTGGACGAGCTCGACCGTTTCGGTGCCGACGGGGATCGCACGATCGACGAAATCGGCCGCGACGAGATCGTTGATGCGGTCGCGCGTGCCGCGCTGCTCGGGGCGCGCGGCAACAGTGGTGTGATCCTCTCGCAGCTGATCCGGGGCGCCGCCGAGGAGCTCGTCAGCCGTCCCGGCGAGCTGATCGACGGCACGCTGATCGGCGCTGCGCTCGCCCGCGCCGCCGATCGTGCCTACGCCTCGGTGCGCGACCCGGCCGAGGGAACGATCCTCACGGTCGTTCGCGAGATGGCGCATCGTGTCGCGGTCGAGCTGGCACACATGCCGGATCCGCGGCTTGCGCCGGACGCTCCGTCCGAGCTGCAGGACGACACGATCGCAGCGCTGCTCGAGCGCGCGGTCGCGGCGGGCGAGGCCTCTGTGATGCGCACCCCCGATCTGCTCGCCGTGCTCCGTGAGGCTGGGGTGGTCGACGCCGGCGGGTACGCGCTAACCGTCATCTTCGCCGGCATCGTCGCGGCGCTCCGCGGCGACGAGCCGCCACCGCTCGAGCATCATGCGCCGGCTCGCATCACGCACCCGCAACACGCCTCGTCGACCTACCGCTACTGCACGAACTTCGCCGTTATTGGTGAGGGTCTCGAGCCGAGCCTGTTCGTTGCTGCGCTCGAGCGGCTCGGCGACTCGGTCCTCGTCGTCGGCGACGCGGCGACGCTCAAGATTCACCTCCACACAGACGAGCCCGAGAGCGCGACGGCGGTGTTCGCCACGGCCGGGGAGGTGTCCCATCTCGACGTCGCCGACATGCACGACCAACTCGCCCGCCGTGCGGCAGCGAGACCGGCGTGCTGCGGCGTCCTCGCCGTGGTTGCGAGTTCAGGCATCGGTGCGCTGTTCGAGAGCCTTGGCGCGAACGTCCTCGATGGCGGGCCGACGCTCAACCCGTCCACTTACGAGCTGCTCGCCGGGATTCACGCGGTTCCCGCCGAGCAGGTGGTCGTCCTCGCCAACAACCCGAGCGTCATTCTCGCCGCCGAGCACGCCGCCGAGCTCTCGGACAAGAACGTCGTGGTCGTCGCCTCCCGCTCGCAGCAGACGGCGCTCGCCGCGCTCGTCGCCTACTCGCCAGAGCGAAGCGCTGCCGAGAACGCCCTTGCGATCGAGGCGGCCCTCGATCGCGTCCGCAGCGGCTCCGTCGCTCCGGCTGCGCGCGATGACGCCGAGGGTCGCTTCCGCGCCGGTGACGCCGTCGGCTTCGTCGATGAGACCCTCGTCGCCTGGGGTGCGCCCGAGGCGACCCTCACCCACGTTCTCGCGACCCTCGGCGACGGCAGCGAACTGATCACCTGCATCGCCGGCGAGGACGCGCCGATCGCCAGCGAGGGCGTCGCGTCGTTGGTCCCGGGCGAGGTCGAGCTCGAGCACCGCGACGGCGGCCAGCCCGGGCACTGGTGGTTGCTTAGTGCCGAATGAGCGTCGTCTCGGTCGGAGCGCGCGGCCTGGACTAGCTCACTCTGGCGCCATCAGTCGCGACCGTACCGGTGGTCATCATGGCGTGATGGCTGTGGACACGACACCGGCTCGCCTTTTCGCCGGACTCGAGGCGGCGGATCGGACGGCTCTGCTGGACTCGGTGAGGTGGTTGCAGCCGTCTCGTCTGGCGCAGCCGCTCGCGCTCAAGGGGAAGGTTGGCGAGGCGGCCAGCTCCCTTGGCCTCGAAACGTTCGCTGATCTGCTCGAGCATGTGCCCCGCGCGCGGCGGGAGGGACGGACCGTGGCGGAACTGAGCCCGGGGGAGACCGCGACGGTCCTCGTCGAGGTGCGGACGATCACCAAGCGTCCGGTTCGTCGCCGTGGCATGCGCCCGATCGTCGAAGCCACGGTTGCCGACGACAGCGGTCCGATGGTGGCTACCTTCTTCAACCAGCCGTGGCTCGCGGCACGCTACGTCGCCGGCACACGGCTCGTGCTGCACGGGAAGTACGAGGGGCGCAGTCGCTTTCGCGTCGCCGCCCACGCGAGGACCGACGACGTCTCCTCCGGCGGGGAGGGCGTCTCCCACTACGCCGCGACCGAAGGCATCTCGAGCACGCAGATCCTGGCCCTGATGCGTGAGGCTCGCGATCTGCTTGGCGATGTGGTCGAGCCGCTGCCGGGTCGCATCCGAGCCGCGGAGCGGTTGCCGAGCCGCGGCGCCGCGCTCGAAGCGATGCATTTCGCCGTCGCTGAGAGCGAAGTCGAGCTGGGGCGACGCCGGCTCGCGTTCGAAGAGCTGCTGCTGTTGCAGCTCGCACTGCTGCAGCGCCGTGCGCGACGCAGCGGCGATGCACACGCGCTCGCGCTGAGCGAGCCGCCTTCGCTGAGCGCACGCTGGCTGGCTGGTGGGCTGCCGTTCGAGCTGACGGGCGACCAGCGCACCGCGATCGATGTGATCGGCCACGAGCTCGAGTCCAGCCGGCCTGCGCAGCGCCTCTTGATGGGCGAGGTTGGGAGCGGCAAGACAGTCGTAGCGCTATTCGCGATGCTGCGCGCCGTCGAATGTGGCTCGCAGGCCGCGCTCATGGCGCCGACAGAGACCCTTGCC
>JBEKBL010000179.1:0-4707 GCA_050015415.1 Solirubrobacteraceae bacterium | reverse complement strand
CGCACGATGGTGATCCTCCAGGCCGCGATGGGTGTCCAGGCGCTCGTGCTCGGGCTGCTCACCGTGACCGGGGCCGTCACCGTCTGGGAGATTGGCGTGCTCGCGGCGCTACTCGGCCTCAACAACGCGTTTGAGAATCCGGCGCGCCAGTCGTTCATGAGCGAGATGGTCGGACCCGACAATCTGCGCAACGCGGTGACGCTCAACTCGGTGCTTGTCAACGTCGCCCGGGCCGTCGGCCCAGCGATCGCGGGCCTTCTGATTGCCACAGTCGGCGTGGGGGTTTGCTTCCTGGTCAACGCTGCAAGCTTCGTCGCGGTCGTGACGTCGCTCGTAACGCTCGATCGCTCCGCACTTCACCCGAGCATTCCTACGCTGCGGGCGACAGGCCAGCTGCGCGACGGACTGCATTACATCGCCCGTACCCCAGAGCTCGCTGTTCCGCTTTTGATGATGGCGCTCGTCGGTTGCTTCGCCTACGAGTTCCAGGTGTCGCTCCCGGTGATGGCCCGCAACGGACTCCACGCCGGGGCGACGGGTTATGGCTTCATGACGTCTGCGATGGGGATCGGCGCGGTCGTCGGCGGTTTGATTGTCGCCTGGCGCGGAACCACCGGCGTGCGTCCACTCGTGATCGCCGCCGCAGCCTTCGGGGTGACGTTGGCGTTCGCGACGCTCGCCCCGAGCCTCGGTGTCGAGCTCGTGGCATTGGCGCTCGTCGGGTGGGCGAGCATCTCGTTCATGTCAACCGGCAACGCCACTCTCCAGCTGGCGGCCGAGCCGACGATGCGCGGTCGCGTCATGTCGCTGTGGTTCGTCGCTTTCCAGGGCTCGACCCCGGTCGGCGGCCCGATCATCGGCTGGGTCATGGCGGAGGCGGGAGCGCGCGCCGGCCTCGGCGTCGGCGCCGTCACCTGTGTGCTCGTGGCGCTACTCGGCCTGCTCGCACTGCGGCGCCTCGGCGGTCGCGACAAGAGCCTTCAACCATCGCTCACGGGAGCGCGGCAGGAGGGCTCCTACTCGGCGATCTGAACGCTCCCCGTTGCAGGCACGCGTGATCGCGGGGCGTGTCGCGCCGTGCCGAACGGTAAGGCTTTTCTCATGCTCCGGTAATGCGCGTCTTACGGCCGGGGTGGAGACTCGGCGGGCATGGTCGGCGCACCCCCGGAGGCAGCGCGCTCGACGGCGCGCATCGCTGCAGCCGCCAACGACTCGGAGACCGAGCGGCAGGTGCGGCGTGTCGGCGTCATCGCGGACGTCCACGCCAATCTTCCGGCGCTGATCGCTGGGTTACGTGAGCTGGAGCGAATTGGCGTGGACGCCGTCTACGCCGGTGGGGATCTCGTCGGTTACGGTCCGCACCCGATCGGCGTTTGTCAGCTCCTCCAGTCGCGCTCGATCGCGAGCGCCTACGGCGACCACGACTACGCGGTCGGACATGACCTGGCCGAGTGCTGTCGCGCCAACGCGACCGCGGCGGAGCGCGAACTCGCTCGCCGATCACTCGCCTGGACGCGGTCCCACAGCGACGGGTGGACGCGCGAGTTCCTCCGCAGTCTGCCGTTCGATCTGCGCTTCACGCTCGGTGCCAAGAGCGTACGTTTGATGCACGGTTCGCCGCGAAGCGCAGGCGAGTATCTGTTCGAGGACCAGCCGGCGGTGGTGTTCGAGCAAATCGCCGCAGAGTCCGATTGCGATGTGCTCGTCTTCGGTGGCAGCCACCGGCCCTGGATAGGCAAATACGCTGGCGTGTTGTTCGTCAACTGCGGGTCGGTCGGACAACCCGACGACCGGGATCCCAGGCCTACGGTCGCGCTACTGGAGCTGAGCCGGGATGGTGACGTTCACGCCTCGATCGAGCCGGTGCCGTTCAACGTCCTGAACGGTGGCGATCAGACGGCTACCGCCGCCGGTCAGGGCACCAACGGAGCGGCCCGCTGACCACCGGCAAGACCCACATCGGCGCTCGCTCGCTGAGCGAGGTTTCGGCGCGGCGTGCCGGGCGAATCGTGCTCGCGATCAGCCTGTGAAAAGTGGCCCGAGGCTCCCGCCTACTGACGCCCCCACACTGTCGATTCAACCTTCAGCACTCGCGGCGGCCCTGTCGTCGGCGCGGATGACGGCCCGCCCGACGCCGATGATCTCGATCTCGGTCTGGGGCGCGCAGACGGCGATCGCGTTGGCTTCTCCGCGAAGCGTACGGCGCAGCGCGACGAACGCTCCGCTACCGACGATCGCTGGAACCCATATCGCAATCGTTCGATAGGCGAGGACCGCGCCGGCCGCTGACGTGAGCGTTACGTGATAGAGAACGAGCGTTCCGACGAGGCCTGCGTCGATGCCGCCAATGCCGCCGGGAATTGGGATCAGCCCGCCGAGTTCACCGATCAGATAACCCATCACCAGCACGCCCAGCGCCGGCGCCGGGCCGATGGCGCGGAACGTGGCCCAGAGGATCATGAGGTCGAATACGAGGTATCCGAGCAGGCCGAGAATCAGCACGAGGTTTGCCTCTCGCAGGAGCACAAGGGCCTCCTGCACGCCGTCCGCGAGCGCGGTGAGACTTGCGCGCAGCGCTCGAGCGCGTCGGGATACCCTGACCAGCGATGAGCGCGACTGGCGATCCTCGCCCCGCGCGGCGATGCGACCGGCGAGAAGGGTCACCGCGATCGCGGCTGCGGCGACGGCTGCGGGAGCGGCGGTGAGCAGCAGATTGCGCTCGCCGCTGAGCAGACCGACGGCAAGGGCCAGTCCGACCACGATGACCCCGACGACATTGGGGATGCTCGTCAGGAGGAAGAAGGCCACAGATCGGCGCGCAATCTCGCGCGCCGCCATTCCGCCTCTTCGCAACGCCCACGCGCCGAGTGCCAGGCCACCCGCGCCGCCGGTCGGGAAGAGGGCGTTGGCTCCGAGCTCGGACATGCCGATCTGGTAGCTGACGCGCCAACTCATCCGCCGGCAGAAGACCATTCGAAAGACTGCGACGTAGCCGACTCCCGAAAGCAGCTTCAGGCCGACCCCGAGTGCAAGCCAGCCTGGCTTGGCGTGCGCCAGGCGCGAGCGCAGCTCACCGAGACCGGGGAGGAGGGTCACGACGGCAATGACCGCGAGCAGGACGCCGGTCGCGATCAGCAGGCGGGCGCGCAGCCTTCGCCGGCTCAGCTCCGCGGGGAGAGCCAGGTCGCTGGCGGCGACCTCTGCCACACCTGTTGCGCCACGCGTCACGATGGCTATCGTCGCAGCAGAGTCGCCAGGCATCGCGCTGGCACGCCTCGGCGACTGCGCAGGGGTTGACAGGTGACCGAAAGGTCACATATAATCTGCGCGTGGACTTGATCTTCAAAGCGCTGGCCGACCCGACGCGGAGAAGCCTGCTTGACGAGCTGTTCAGGCGTGATGGTCAGAGCCTGACCGAGCTCGAGGACCGTTTCGCGATGACGCGCTTCGGCGTGATGAAACACCTCAGGCAACTCGAGGAGGCCGGACTGGTCGTGACGCGCAAACGGGGCCGCGAGAAGCTCCATTACCTGAACCCGATCCCGATCCGCTTGGTCCACGACCGTTGGGTGAGCAAGTACGCAGAACCGTGGGTTTCGACCCTGGTCGACCTCAAGCAACGAATGGAGCACAGCATGGAAAAGGTTTTCGAGATCTACATCCGCACCACTCCTGAGGCCCTCTGGGAGGCGATCACCGACCCGGAGACCAGAGCGAAGTACAACTTCGGTGCCGAGGTCCGCTCGGACTGGAAGCCCGGCTCCGAGTTGAAGATGAGCTCCCCCCGGGCGCCGGCGTTGCTCGGCGAGGGACAGGTGCTCGAGGCCGAGCCGCCTCGCCGACTGGTGCACACCATGACCGCGCTCTGGGGCGAGGATGTCAAAGCCGAGGGGCCGTCCCGGGTCACTTGGGAGATCGAGCCGATCGGCGACTCGTGCCGGCTGACGGTGGTTCACGACCAACTCCGCGACGGCGCCAACGACCAGCTCTACGGCGGCTGGCCGATGATCCTTTCCGGCCTCAAGACCTGGCTCGAGACCGGCGAGCTGCTCACCACACCTGGATCGCTGATGTACGGCTGAGCCGACGTGCGCTCAGCCGCAGTCCGCAACCGACAACCACAGTAAGGAGGACCAAATGTCCCAATTGCAGCCCACGATCCAGATCGAGGAGCTCCGAACGGTGGGAGTTCCAGTCACCGATCAGGACCGTGCGAGCAGCTTCTACGTCAACACGCTCGGCTTCCACAAGCGCCTCGACGTCCCGATTGGCGATGGCAAGCGCTGGATTGTCGTGGCGCCTCCAAGGGGAACGGCAACCATCGCGTTGGTGGCCTCTGACGAGCATCTCCCGATCTGGGTCGAAACAGGCATCCGCCTGATCAGTCACGACGTCGAGAACGCCCACGCCGCGCTGGTAGCCGGCGGTGTCGACGCGGACCAGGTCCTGCGCTGGGAGAGGGTCCCACCAATGTTCTCCTTTCGCGATCAGGACGGCAACGGCCTCAAGATTGTCGAGCGGGCCCGCGTATGACCGAGAGGGACGGCAGCGACCAGACCGCCGGGGATCCACACTCGCGGCAACCTGGAGCACTTGACAAGCGCTTCACCGCGACATTGCAAAAGGCGCCCGGGCAGGGCGGATGGACCTATGTGGCGATGCCCGGCTCGGCCGCGTACTTCGGCACCAGGGGCCTTGTAAAGGTTC
>JBEKBL010000178.1:0-4740 GCA_050015415.1 Solirubrobacteraceae bacterium | reverse complement strand
CTCGTCGTACCGCTGTTGGCCTTCGCGCTCGTGCTGACGGCCGCGGTCGTTGTGACGCGCGAAGCCTTCGCGCCCGCCACACCCAGGTAGCCCCCGCCATAGATCGCGCCCCATGAGACGAGGAACAGCGAGATCGTCAGCGCGCCGACGCGCCGGCGGAGAATCCTCGCTCGGCGTGCTCGCCGGCGCAGGCGCCGCTCGAGCTCCTTTCCCACTGACGTCTGGTGTGCTCCTCGGTGACCTGGCATGGAGGCAGTTTCGTGCCCCTATCTCTCGCCACGCTGCGTGCCGCCTGGGAATTGGCTGAGTCGGGTGGCGCGATCGCTGCGCTCACGCCGGCAGTGCCCGGCGGCTGCGCGTTCGCACTCGGGATGACCTCCAGCCTCCCGCCCCAGATCGCGAGGGCCACGAGCACTCCCGCGATCGCTGCGGCGATCGCCCGCGGCCGATCGACCACTGCGCCCGCAGCGCGTGCAGCAGGCGGAGCAGGTGAGGCGGGATCGACGGCCATGCGCCATCGTCGCCCTCATGCCGGCATCACTCTTGGTGGGGTTCACCGTCCCGTGGTGGTGGGATATCCCCCCAAGTTCGGTCCCGATCCGCCAGTCCCGCTACGGCAGCGCCGCGGAAGCTAAGCCGCCTTCGGGCCAGTCCAACACCTCTCCGTTGCGCGCGACGACGATCTCGGTTTTCGGTGAAGGTGCGAACAGCCCGTGATCCACGACGCCCGGCGTTGCCGACAGCCACGCAGCGAGCCGCGCGGGATCGCCGATCGGACCGTGGTAGTCCGCGATCAATCCGCCGTCCGGGCTCGGTGGGGCATCGCGCAGCTCGGCCATTGCCAGCGTGGCGAGCGTTGCTTCGACGCCAAATCGCAGCAGTTCGAGCGGAATCGGCGGCGTCAACGCTCCGACGAGCTTGTTCGACGAGGCGACTACGACGAACCGCGCTGCCGCACTCGCCACGATCTTCTCGCGTGTGTGCGCACCGCCGCCGCCCTTCACGAGCCAGCCATCACCTGTGATCTGGTCGGCTCCATCGATCGCAATGTCGAGCCGGGCGAGCTTCTCGAACGGCTCGACATCGATCCCCAGCTGACTCGCAATCCGGGCCGTCGCCGGTGAGGTCGCGACGCAGCGGATGTTCAAAGCGCGCGCGGCGATCGCGGGCAGCAGGTAGGCAACCGTCGAGCCGGTGCCCAGGCCGACCAGGTCACCGTCGCGCACGAGCTGGGCAGCGGCCTCCGCTGCGAGGCGTTTCTCCTCTTCGATGAGCACCGCCGCCGAGAGGCTACGCTCCGTCCGCGGTGCGTGCGCGCCGCGAGTGAATTTCCTCACCCACGCGTGCGTAACGGCGTCCCTAGACTCAGCCTGAGTGTCACGCTCGTGGTACCAGCTGGCGGGGTCGGATCGATCCGGTCGGCTGTCGGGCCAGCGGCCGACTGACCGGTCCAGTGCCGACCGAACCTGGTTTCGACCACCGGTTGTGTCTCCGCTTCCAGCTCGACTGTTTCGAGTGTGACCAAATAGAAGTTGCTTTCGCCAAGCGAGGTTCGTCCGCCGCCGGTCAGCGGCAATCTCGCTCGAGCGGAACAGCAGATGATCGTGATCGGAGCGGATACTCAGATGTCGAGCCACTCGGGATCTAAAGGACGGAGAGGCTCAGCGGGCGATCCCGACGCCAGCGGCGTCGCAACGTCCGCTCTGCTCTCACGCGAGGCGCTTGAGAGCTACGCCCGGCTCGTGCGAGGCGTGCTCGACGACCTGCCGATGGCGGTCATGGTGATCGAGCCCCCGGACCGGCTGGTGCTCTCGAACGACGAGCTTGCACGGCTCGTTCCTCAGGCGGCCGGCGCGGCAGCGCAGCGCGACCTCCAGGGGGTGCTGCTGGCGATCCAGCGCATCGTCGTCAAGCCCGAGGAGTTCGATCGTGCGCTCCAGGCTGCGCTGGCAGATGGCGAGGATCCGCAGCAGCTTGAGGCGACGCTGCTCGACGGCGGAGCCCTTAGCGTAGGGGTGACCTCGCTGAGCATCGCCGACAATTCCCGTCTTGTCTGGCTGCGCGATGCCAGCGGCGAGCTGCACACTCGCAGGGCGCTCGAGCACCGGGCGCTGCACGACCCGCTCACCGGCCTTCCCAACCGCGAGCTGCTGCTCGACCGCTTGGCGGTCGCGCTTTCGCGGCGGGTGCGGCAGGAGACGGCGATCGGCGTGATCTTTGTCGATCTCGACGGGTTCAAGGACGTCAACGACCAGTACGGCCACGTGGTCGGCGACGACGTGCTCGTCAGCGTCGCCCAGCGACTTCAGCGCGAGGTGCGAGATGGCGACACGGTGGCGCGGTTTGGCGGCGACGAGTTCGTCGTGCTCTGCGAAGACCTCGCAAACGACCAGATCGCCGCGCCGCTCGCGCGGCGCCTGGCCGAGGCGGTGGCCAAGCCTGTCACTGCCGGTGGTCGCCTGCTCGAGGTGCGGGCAAGCGTGGGGGTCGTCATCGAGCGCGATCCGGCGATCGAGCCTGAGGCACTGATCGCGCGGGCTGACGCCGCGATGTACACGGAGAAGCATCGCGGCGGTCGCCGCGCGAGCTCCGATCGGCGCACCTGATCAGCGCTCGCGCCCCGGCCTGGCCTTCCCGCTATGGCGCGGACGCCGAGCCTTGACCCCTGGCGGGCCGTCAGCTCTCGCGCTCGGCGAGCGCGTCGACGACGGTGAGCGCTTGCTGCATCTCCGCCTCGAGTGCACGGACCTGAGCCCGCAGAATCGCGGCGCTGCGCTCAACGCGCGTCGTCTCAGCCGCCAGCCCGGCCAGCGTCTCGCGTTGCCGCACGAGCGTGTCGCGCAGCGCGCGAACACTCCCGATCGCGCCGCCGCGGTCCGCTGTCGCGCGGATGAGTTGCGCCTCGCGCTCGGCGCTCGCGCGGATCTCCTCGGCGGCGGCCTCGGCCGCCACGACGATGGCGTTCATGATCGCGGGGGCTCGTGTCGGGGACGGCGACGAAGTTTCACTCGCGACGTCTGGCCCGTGAACCAGCGGCGGCGCGTGTGCGGCTTGCGCAGCCGAGGACTCTGGGGGCGTAACCGCGAACCGCTGGGCGAGGGTTCGCACCTGAGCGGCGAGAGCGGCGATCCTCTGCTCCAGGTCGGGCGAAGTGGGCGAGGCGCGAGCTTCGCGGGTGTCATCGTGGCGCGGCCCGCCCGGGCTTCCGACGCCCGGAGAGCCGTCGCGGCCGTGTGCCTGGGGGCTGTCAGTCATCGGGCTGTCCTCTACAGACGTATCGGCAGACGACTCTTTGGGGACAACGCTGACGCAAATCTCGCACTGTCGAAGACCACCTCAACCGACGGCCGGGGAAATGCGTATTCTCAGCGCGACTCTCGGCTCGTGACGTCGGTGCGTTCGTGGAAGCTGGGCCCACGAGGCCGCGTGAGCCGGTAGCAACGATGGCTGGCGACCCCACACCCCCGCTTTTCCCAGACTCGGCAGCTGCGCGCGTCGCCGAGATCCTTGCTGGCGCCGCGCGTGACGCTCGCGCGATCGTCGAGGCTGCGTGGCGCGACGCGTCGTCGCCGCCGGTGCCGGCTGAGCCCGGCGCCGCTCCCAACCTGGTGCCGCCGAGCGCGGCCTTCGACGGATCGCTCGCATCGCTCAGCGAAGAACTCACTGCACTCACCGCGCGCGTCGCGCGGCTCGAGTCCGCGATCAACGCTCGCCTGGAGGGGTTGCGGCAGGTGCTCGCGGCGGACGGCGCGAGCGCTACGACGGCGGGCGCCGACCGGCCCGTCGCGCCAGGGCCGAACTCCGGCGCGGCGGTCCCCACCCGCGCAGAACGCGTGCGTGCAGTGGATCTCGCGTTGCAGGGATACAGCAGGGTTCAGATCGCTTCGGAGCTGCGCTCCTCGATGAACGACGACGCCGTCGAGCAGCTGCTCGACGAGGTTCTCGAGCGGACCTGAGGCGCCCCGGCTGAGGGGCATATGCGTCGCAGTGGCGGCCGCGAAGTGCGTTAGGCTTCCCCGGCCACGCTTCGCAAACCAGCCCGAGGGGAGCAGCATGAGCACACAGACGCGGCCGTTCGACTCCAGCCAGACACTGGAGATCCTCGACGAGCTCGACCGCGCCGGATACGTGCACATCCCCGGGGTTCTCTCGGCCGACGAGGTCGCCCACTACCGAGCGATCGTGGACGAGCTCGCCGACGAGCATCACGACCCCAAGCAGGGTTTCGTGCACGCCCTCGGAGCGACCTATCTCCATCCCGCGCTCATGGACCTCGGCGTCGACACGCGTCTGCTCGGCGTCCTCGCCGGCGCTCTTACGCCCAACATCCATATCTACCACTCGCACATCGATGTTCATCCCCCGGAGGAGGAAACCTCCAACGCGTGGCGCTGGCACGAGGACGGCGGTCGGCAGACGGCGGATCTCGACTACCGAGCCCGGCTGTCCGTGAAGCTCGGCTGGTGGCTCAGTGACTGCGATGAGGAGGGATACGGCAACCTGGAGGTGATCCCGGGGAGCAACCACTGGACAGAGCCGCTGCCGCGTACGCCAGGGCAGACCCCGGAGGGCGCGATCCCCGTCCTCGCCAAGGCCGGTGACGTCACGCTCTTCGAGCGGCGCATCTGGCACGGGCGCGGCACGAACACCTCTGACCGCACCCGGGCGGTCGTGTTCTACGGCTACTCGCCACGCTGGGTGACGCAGCGCGAGTTTCCCTCGGCAGAGCAGCTCGCCGGC
>JBEKBL010000177.1:0-4742 GCA_050015415.1 Solirubrobacteraceae bacterium | reverse complement strand
ACGGGCTCGATGAAGCCGTTGACGATCATCGCGGCGGCCTCGTCCTCGCTGAAGCCGCGCGTGCCCATGTAGAAGAGCTGGTCATCGGAGATTCGCCCGACTGTCGCCTCATGGGCGACGGTGACGTGCGGGTTCTCGATCTGGATGTCGGGCCAGGTGTCCGAGCGCGAGATGCCGTCCATCATCAGGCCGTCGCACTGGACGCGGGCCTTCGAGCCCTGGGAGTGCGCTCCCATCTTCACGAGGCCGCGGTAGCCCATGATCCCGCCGTCCTTGGAGATCGACTTGGCGAGGATGTTCGACGTCGTGTTTGGCGCGAGGTGGACCACTTTGGCGCCAGTGTCCTTGTGGACGCCCTTCCCCGCGACGCCGACGTTGAGATGGTCGGCGCGTGCGCCTTCGCCCATCAGGTAGGAGCCCGGGTAGAGCATCACGACCTTCGCGCCCATCGAGCCGCCGACCCATTCGACCGTGCCGTGGGCGTCGACGCGCGCCCGCTTGGTGTTGAGGTTGTAGACGTCCTTGGACCAGTTCTGGACCGTCGTGTAGCGCGCCTTCGCTCCCTCGTGAACGAAGATCTCGACGACCGCGGAGTGCATTGAGTTGACGCTGTAGGTCTGCGCCGTGCAGCCCTCGATGTAGTTCACGTCCGAGCCTTCGTCGGCGATGATCAGCGTGTGCTCGAAGGTGCCCTCACCGGCGCCCTCCATGCGGAAGTAGGACTGCAGCGGCAGGTCGCAGCGGACTCCCGGCGGGATATAGACGAAGGCGCCGCCGGACCAGACGGCTCCGTGGAGCGCGGAGAACTTGTTGTCCTGCGCCGGCACGCACTTCGTCATGAAGTACTTCTGGACGAGGTCCGGATAGTCGCGGACCGCGGTGTCCATCGAGCAGAAGAGGATGCCCATCTTGGCGTACTCCTCCTTGAGGCCCTCATACACCGGCTCCTGGCGCCAGACGCCGACGACGCCCGCGAGGTGCTCGCGCTCGGCCTGGGGGATACCGAGGTCCTCGTAGGTCTTCTTCATCTCCTCGGGCACGTCGTCCCACGAGTTGAAACGGCCGGTGGTCGGCGGCGAGTAGAGGACGAGGTCGTCGAAGTTGAGCTCGGAGAGGTCGGGACCCCACGTCGGGATCGGCTTGCGCTGGAAGATGTTGAAGGACCGCTCGCGCTTCTCCGCCATCCACTGCGGCTCGCCCTTGATCTTCGAGAGCTCGCGAATCACCTCGAGCGACACACCGCGGCGCGCGACCAATTCGCCCTGCTCGGTCTCGACGATCGGGCTGGGCTTGGTGATGCGCGTCGTGTCGGCTACGGCCACAACACCTATCTTAGCGGTCGGGATGAGCGGTCGCCCGCGCCGGCCCAGCGCGAGGTGCTGTGGGTTACCGTGCGCGCTGACGGCGATTCGTGCTTACGGGAGAAGGCGGTGGTAGTCCGCTTTCGCGTTGTGCGTGGCAGCTGCGCCCGAGTTCGCCAGTAGGTCACGCGGCGAGCGTTGCGCTGCGTTCGGCCCGGACCTCGAAGCCGGTCATCGCCAACGGGCCGAAAGAGGTGATCAGCGCAACGTCGATGGCGTCACGGCCGCGTCCGACGACAACGCGGCCGATGCGAGGCCTGTTGTTGCGCGCGTCGAAGGTGTGCCAGCGCCCGCCGAGGTAGGCCTCGAACCACGCAGCGAAGTCCATCGGCTCGGCGGGGAGCGGGACGTCGATCGCCGGGATGTAGCCGAACACGTAGCGCGCGGGAATGTTCAGAGCGCGACAGAACGTGATCGCCAGGTGAGCGAAGTCGCGGCAGACGCCCTGACCGGCGCGGTAGGCGTCGGCCGCCGTCGTCCACGGATTGGACGCGCCAGGGACGAACTCCAGTTGACCGTGGACGTAGTCGACGATGCTCTGCACGCGCGTCCAGCCCGGCGCAAGCGTCCCAAACCGCTGCCAGGCCTCGTGGCCGAGCTCGTCAGGCAGGCAGAACCGGCTGGGCATGATGAAGTTCAACACGCTGTCCGGCAGCTGCGCCACGGGAACCTCACGCGCCCCCGGCTCGATCACGTCGGCAGGCCGTGCGAGCACGACCTGCGCCTCATAGCCAATTTGCGAGCCACCGCTCGCCAGCTCGAAGCGCTCGCAACGATTCCCGTACTGGTCGACGTAACCGTGGTGCTGAGCGCTCGCATTCCAGCGCTCGCTCAAAATCGAGACGCCCGGCTCGTGGAGCGGCGCGACCTGCATGATCGCCTCCGCGGGCTGGACGGTGTCCAGCCCGAAATGGCAACCGACCGTGAGCGCCAGCGGCTCCTGCCCCGCGTAGCCTTCGTCATGGCCCGTGGGCGCCCGCTCTGTCATCTTCGCAATGAGCATGACACGTCTCAGAGCGAGGGCCTGGGACACGTGACGCGCCAGCGGCGCGGTTCAGCTGTCTGTCAGCAGGTTGACGGCCGCCTCCGCGACGCTGACCTCGGCGAGCGTGCTGATGTTGGCCTTCGGGTTGTTGAGGACGATCGAGAGCACGAATGTGCGGCCGTCGCGGCGTCGCAGGTACCAGGTCGTGCTGAGTACGCCCGGTTCGGATCCGCCCTTGTAGCCGACGTAGGGCCAGACGGCGCGATTGAAGCCGATGCCCGGATTGATCGCGAGGATCTGGCGGATTGGCGACAGGCCCGGCCTGCCCGATTCGACCTCGAGCTCGGCGATCGCGTGGGCGAGATCGGCGGGGGAGGCGAACCACTCGATCTTGTCGATTGAGCGGGGTGTGGTCCATGACGCGGCCTCGGCGATCGTTGGCGTGAGACTGTCGATACGTGGCAGCAGCCGCACACGCTCGGCCGTGTCGCCGGCGGCGAACGCGTCCGTCAGCGAGCGGGGCGCCGCGAGCTTCAGCGCGAACAGCTCGCGCGTCGTCAGAAACGGCTCGTTGCGGGCGATGCTGTGGTTGGCGAGCGCCGTGAGCTGAGCTTCGACGGCGGCACGTCCGAGCAGCCCGATGAGGTGGTCGGCGGCGGTGTTGTCGCTGACCGAGATCATCTGCGTTGCGTAGTGGAGCAATGTGAACTTGCGCCCAGCGGGCTCGAGCCACATGTTGCCGCTGGGAAGGCTCCTCCAGGCGTTGCGAATCGCCAGCGGAGTGTTCCAGCGAACGCTGCCGTGCTCTACGGCGGCGCCGAGCGCCCCGAGGACGTAGAGCTTGAATGCGGAGCCGATCGCACCCGCCTCCGTCCCGTTGAGCGCGTGAATCTGTCCGCCGCCGGCGTAGCCCGCGTACAGCGATGCTTGAGGCGCAAGGCGTTCGAGCGCGCGATCGACCCCGCTCCAACTACTGATCGCTCGGGGGAGCGGGGAGAGCAGCAACCCCTCGATCAGATGCGAGGTTGTCGGCGATACCGTGATCGTCACGCGGAAGCTGGACCCGCCCGTCCCGTTCACCTCGGCCGCCAGTGCGTCGGCGCTGGCGCCGCCAAAAAGGCCCACGATGACCAGGTCCTGGCGCGCGAACGGTGTCAGGTCGGCGATCAGCTGCTTCGGCGGAACCGCCGCGAGGAAAGCGCTGGAGAAGTGCGCCGCCAGGTCGGCTGCAGTCGGCGATGCGCCACGATTGAGCTCGCCGATGACCCAATCCAGCTGCTTGCTCGCCGGGGTTGCAGTCACGGGGGCGAGGGTGCGGACCAGGCTTTCGGCTCGGGCTGCGACCTTCGCGGGCGCCGACGCTCCGCCGCAGCCGGCCGCGAGGCTCGCAACAGCTAGGACGAGCGCGATGCCGAGGCCAGCGCTGGCGGGAGACATCCGGTGAGTCATTGCGCCGTCACGGCGGTCAAAACTACATGGCAGCCCGCGCGCCGCGCTCGGCTTCACGCGTAGTCGCGCTGTGCTCTGGCTACCTTGACCGCCTGCGCGCCGACGTTGAGAATGAAGCCGTGTCCAAGCATCAGATCGACGAGTACCTGGCCGCTCTCGATGAGCCCAAGCGAGCGACGCTTTCCGAGCTGCGCGACACGATCGTCGCGATCGTCCCCGACGCCGAGCAATGCATCTCCTACCGCCTGCCGGCGTTCAGGCTCCGCGGCAAGACGATCGCTGGTTTCGCGGCTTTCAGGAACCATCTGAGCTACCTGCCGCACAGCGGCTCTGTGCTCCCTCGGCTCGCCAAGGAGACCGAGGGATACACACAGACCAAGGGCTCACTGCACTTCCCCGTCGACGAGGCATTGCCGGAATGGCTCGTGAAGAAACTGCTCGACGCCCGGATGGCTGACGCGTTCGGCCCGACGGGATAGACCGGCTCGACTCGACGAACCGCCCGAGCCAGGTCCCGCCAACTGACTACCGCTCCGCTGGCTGCACGAGAGGCTGAGTCGAGTGCCCTCGCGAATCGAGCCAGGCGCCCGCGGCTACGACGAGTTGAGTCGCCCGTCCGCTACTGCGTCGCGAGCGCCTCGAGGATGTTGACGCGCGCCGCGCGGCGCGCCGGCCACGCTGCCGCGATCAGGCCCGCCAGCCCAGAGAGGACGAAGAGGATTACCAGCGTCCCGACCGGGATCGAGAAGACGAAGCCCGATCCTGAGAGCGTGGCGGCGGTGAGGATCAGCGCGATGACGATGCCGAAGAGGATGCCGAGCACGCCGCCGATCAGCGCCGTGATAATCGATTCGTAGCGGATCATTTGGCGCACCTGGCGGCGCGAGGTGCCGATCGCCCTCAGCATCCCCAGCTCGCGTCGGCGCTCGAAGATCGAAAGCACGAGC
>JBEKBL010000176.1:0-4752 GCA_050015415.1 Solirubrobacteraceae bacterium | reverse complement strand
TTCGCGCTTCATTTTGGCGGCTGCGGCGCTCGGGAGCGCGGAGTGCGTTGTTGACGGCGACCCCCAGCTTCGCTCGCGGCCGTTCGCTCCGCTCGTCGACGCGCTCGTCCAGCTCGGCGCCTCGGTGCGGGCGCTGGAGGAGCCCGGACACCTGCCGCTGGCGGTCCGGGGGCCGCTGGCAGGGGGGGAGGTTGCGATCCCGGGACACATCTCGAGCCAGTTTCTCTCCGGCCTGATGCTCGCAGGGCCGCGAATGGAGCACGGGCTCACGGTCGAGCTGACCTCGCCGCTCGTCTCCGCCCCCTACGTCGAGATGACGCGCTCAGTGATGGCCGCGTTCGGCGGCGTGAGCGAGGGAATGCACGTCGAGCCGGGCCTCTACCGCGCGACCGACTTCGCCGTCGAGCCGGACGCCAGCGCGGCGTCTTACTTCTTCGCCGCGGCGGCGATCAGCGACGGGCGCGTCACGGTCAGGGGCCTCGACCGCAACTCGCTTCAGGGTGACGTGGCTTTCGTCGACGCCCTTGAGCGGATGGGTGCGCGCGTCGAGCGCGGCCGCGACTCGATCACAGTCGCCGGCGCCGGCGGGCTCCGCGGGATCGAGGTCGACATGTCCGACATCTCCGACACCGCGCAGACCCTGGCCGCGGTCGCAGTGTTCGCCGACGGACCGACAAGCGTCCGCGGCATCGGCTTCATCCGCCGCAAGGAGACCGACCGGATCGCCGCGATCGTCGGCGAGCTGCGGCGCGCCGGCATCGAGGCGAGCGAGGAGGAGGACGGCTTCCTGATCGTCCCAGGACCGGTCAAGCCGGTCCGCTTCGAGACCCACGACGACCACCGCATGGCGATGAGCCTGGCGCTGCTCGGTCTGCGGGTCGAGGGGATCGAGCTCGCGAATCCGGGCTGCGTCGCAAAGACATATCCGGGCTTCTTCGAGGATCTTGCGATGCTTCGCAGGTGATCATCGCGATCGACGGACCAGCCGGCGCGGGGAAGTCGAGCGTGGCGCGCGCGGTCGCCGAACGTCTCGGCGCCCGCTATCTCGACAGCGGCGCAATGTACCGGGCCGTCGCACTGGCGAGCATCGAGGACCGAACACGCCGTCCAGCGGAGCTGGCAGGCGCGCTACGGATCGAGCTCGGGGAGCGCGTCCGGCTCGATGGCCGCGACGTCACGGACGCAATTCGCCGCCCGGAGGTTTCCGAGCGAGCGTCGGTCGTGGCGGCAGATCCCGGCGTTCGCGTTGCCCTGGTCGCTCAGCAGCGTGAGCTGCTCGCGACCGGCGACTGGATCGCCGAGGGCCGTGACATCGGCACGGTCGTCGCGCCGCACGCCGACCTCAAGATCTTTCTCACCGCGAGCGAGCTCGAGCGGGCCAAGCGACGCGGCGAAGCGGTGAGCGAACGCGACCGACGTGACGCAACGCGCGCCCATAGCCCGCTGGCGCCAGCCGCCGACGCAAGGCTGCTCGACACCACAGACCTTACGCTGGACGACGTGGTCGCACACATCGTGAATCTGGCTGAGACAGCCGTCGCCGGCCGCTCATGACAAAAGTCGCCGTCGTCGGCTATCCCAACGTCGGGAAGTCCTCGCTCGTCAACCGCCTCACCGGTACTCGCGAGGCGATCGTCCACGAGCGACCGGGGATCACGCGCGACCGCAAAGAGCTCGACTGCGAGTGGAACGGGCGTGCGTTCACGCTGATCGACACCGGTGGCGTCGACTTCGCCGATGAGGATCCACTCGCCGGCTCGATCCGCGACCAGGCGCGCGCCGGTCTCGCCGACGCGGACGTCGCGATGCTCGTCGTCGATGCGCGGGCCGGCTGTCGCCCGGGAGACGATGAGATCGCCGATCTGCTGCGCCGCTCCGGGCAGCCGACGCTCGTCGCCGCCAACAAATGCGACACGGCCGTCGACATGAGCCTCGCGGCCGAGTTCCACCGGCTCGGACTGGGTGAGCCGATCGCGGTCTCGGCGGCACAGGGCCTCGGGACCGGCGACCTGCTCGACCGCCTCGTCGAGCTGTTGCCGGACGAGCCGGAGGACGCGGAGGGCGCCGACGACACGATCCGCCTTGCTGTGATCGGGCGACCGAACGTCGGCAAATCCTCGCTCGTAAACCGCTTCGCCGGGGAGCAGCGCGTGATCGTCTCGGAGCTCGCCGGCACGACGCGCGACGCCATCGATCTGCCGCTCGACGTCGACGGCCGCCGGCTGGTGATCGTCGACACCGCCGGCATGCGCCGTCAGTCGAAGGTGGCGGAATCGGTCGAGTACTACACGACGCTTCGCTCGCAGCGAGCTGCCGAGCGCGCCGACGTGGCACTGGTCGTCTGCGATGCAGGCGACGGCGTCACGGCCCAGGACCTGCGAATCGCCGAGCTCGCGATGAGAACCGACTGCGCGACACTGCTCGTCCTGAACAAGTGGGACGAGCACCCGGAGACGCTCGACCTCGACTACGAGCGCGCCCGCGTTGCCGAGAAGCTGCGCCAGCGGCCGCGCGTGCTGACCGCCTCGGCGCTCAGCGGCCGCAACGTGCGGCGCCTGCTCGACGAGACGATCGCACTGGGCGATCGTCGCGCGGCTCGGATCCCGACGCCGGAGCTGAATCGCTTCCTCTCCGAGGCTGTCCAGGCGCGCCAGCCGCCCGCCAAACAGGGCCACCGGCTCAAGTTGCTCTACCTGACCCAGATCGGCACGAGCCCGCCGCGCTTCGCGCTCCAGGTCAATTCGCGCTCGCGCGTCACGCGCGACTACGCCTACTTCATCGAGAACCGCATGCGCGCGCGCTACGCACTCGACGGGGTGCCGCTGATCCTCGACTTCGTCGAGCGCGGCCAGCGTCGCTCGGAGCGCTGAGTGCGCGCTTTGCGTGCCGATCCGCGAGGGGCCGATCGCCCCGATCGCTAAGGTGTGCGTTCGTTTCTTCCGATCCTGCGAGGGTGTCGCCAGTGAGTGAGCAAACCGAGTCGGAGTTCCTCTTCACATCGGAATCGGTGACGGAGGGCCATCCCGACAAGATCGCCGACCAGATCTCCGACGGCGTGCTGGATGCAGTGCTTGCCGAGGACCCGTATGGCCGCGTCGCTTGCGAGACGCTCGTCAACACCGGCCTGATCGTCGTGTCCGGCGAGATCTCGACGAGCACGTATGTCGATATCCCCGAGATAGCGCGCGGCACAGTGCGCCGGATCGGCTACGACGACGCGACCTACGGCTTCGACGCGAACACCTGCGCCGTGATCAACACGATCGACCGCCAGTCACCGGACATCGCCCAGGGCGTCGACAAGGCCTACGAGACGCGCGTCGACAGCACCGATGACGACAAGCTCGACGTCGCCGGTGCCGGCGACCAGGGAATGATGTTCGGCTACGCGACAAACGAGACCGAGTCGCTGATGCCGCTCCCCATCTCGGTCGCGCATCGGCTGGCCGAGCGCCTCGCGGCTGTTCGCAAGTCGGGCCTCGTGCCCTACCTGCGGCCCGACGGCAAGACGCAGGTGACGGTCCGCTACCGTGACGGACGCCCGGTCGCGATCGAGAAGCTGCTGATCTCAACCCAGCACGCTGACGGGATCGACTGCGAGGAGACGATCAAGCCCGATTTATGGGAGCACGTCGTCCTGCCGGTCCTGCCTGAGGGCATGTACGACGAAGCGGCACTGCGCCGCGATTTCCTCGTCAACCCAACCGGCCGCTTTGTGATCGGCGGCCCGATGGGCGACTGCGGCCTGACCGGGCGCAAGATCATCGTCGACACCTACGGCGGCATGGCGCGCCACGGTGGTGGCGCGTTCAGCGGCAAGGATCCGTCAAAGGTCGATCGCTCCGCCGCATATGCCGCGCGCTGGGTCGCGAAGAACCTCGTCGCCGCGGGGCTCGCCGACCGCGTCGAGGTGCAGGTCGCTTACGCGATCGGTGTTGCGCACCCGGTGTCGGTGATGGTCGAGACGTTCGGGACCGAGCGGATCGGCCGCGCGCGCATCGCGGAGCTCGTTGCTGAGCACTTCGACCTACGGCCCGGAGCATTTCGCGAGGAGCTCCGCCTGCACCGGCCGATCTACCAGAAGACCGCCGCCTACGGCCACTTCGGCCGCGAGGATCCGGACTTCACGTGGGAGCAGACGAACAAGGCCGAAGCGCTGCGCGAAGCCGCCGGACTGTCGGTCGCGCTCGCCTGAGGCCGCGAGCGCCGGCGCCACGATCGCCCTTTGCGCTTCCGGACGTGGCATTGGCGCGTAAGCCGCGGCGTCTGGCGGGGCCGTCATCATCGCTGCAATGCTCAGGCGCGCCGCCGGCCCGTTCTTCATTCTCGCGGGCGCACTTCACTTCGTGATTCCCGGCGCCTACGTCAAGATCGTGCCGCGCTTCCTGCCGGCGCGGCGGTCGCTCGTCTACGCGAGCGGCGTCGCTGAGATCGCCGGCGGGGCGGGGTTGATGCACCGAAGGACGCGCGGCGCGGCCGGGTGGTGGCTGATAGCGACGCTGGCGGCCGTGTTCCCCGCGAACCTCAACATGGCGCTGCACCCCGATCGCTTCGGCGCGACCACGCCGTTGCGCAGGCGATTGTTGACCGCCCGGCTTCCGCTTCAGCTGCTGTTGGCGGCCTGGGTTCGCCGTGCCGCGGGCGACGTCGCGGCGCTTTAGCCCACTCCTCGGAGCTGGAAGGGCTCCGCGTTTGGTAGCGTCGCGGCCCATGCGAAGGGTTGCTTTGCTTCTCGCCATCCTGGTGCCGCTG
>JBEKBL010000175.1:0-4805 GCA_050015415.1 Solirubrobacteraceae bacterium | reverse complement strand
ACGGTCAGCCCGATCATCTGGCTGAGGTAGCTCATCGTCGTCTCGCCGCTGTAGAACTGCCAGTTCGTGTTGGTCATGAACGACGAGACCGTGTTGAACGTGACGTTCCACGGCGCCGAGTGGAAGACGACCCCACCGTAGTTGTTCCAGGGCTGGATCGACTGCGTGCGCAGGACGAGGTAGAGGATCAGCCAGCCGGCGAGCGAGAAGATGATCAGGCTCTTGGCATAGGACTTCCAGTCCTGGTCGCGCTCCGGGTCGATGCCCATCGCGCGGTAGACCAGGCGCTCGGGCAGCGCGACGACGGGCGTCAGGAAGACGCGACGTCCGGTGTAGACCCTCGCCATGTAGCCGCCCAAAAGCGGGGCGATCGCGATCAGGACGCCGCAGAAGACGAGGATCTGCAGCCAGCCGTTGACCGTCATCCTGGCCTCCTAGAACTTCTCGCCGCGCAGTAGCGCATAGAGCAGGTAGGCACAGATCAGCACGGACACGACGAGCCCAAGGAAGTCGGCGCCGCTCATGTGGGCGATGAATGCGCCGATCGGCGTCATATGCGGTCGATTCCCTCGATGATCAGGAAAAGCACCGCGAAGGCCAGGATGCCGAGCACCACTGCGAGGACGTCATACACGCCATCGAGGGTAGGTCCGCGAACATCAAGGCCGCATCAAGATGTGGGGTGGGGGTGTGGAGATTTCGTCAAGAACCGGCGTCGCCGGCGTGGCGCGTTGATGCTCGCTAGCCTGGTCTCGGTGAGACGAGCGACCGCCTATGGGCTGAGCTTCGTCTGTGGGCTTGTTGGCTTCGTGCTCTTGACGGCGGACCCGAGCGGCGGGTTGGTGATCGTCGGTGTGGTACTGCTGGCGCTCGCGCTCACATCGGCGATCGCGTTCACCTTGCGAGTCGGCCGGCGCAGTCAGCCTGACCGCGAGCGCGAGGCGCGCGCACGCGACGTGTTCGATCAGACCGGCGAGTGGCCGAGCGAGTAGGCGTCGCGGATCATCGCGCAGGCTCGACTGCCTGGGCGGCCGCTGCGAGCGCTGCGACTGCGGGCCGGGAAACGTAGTTGAGCTCGCGTCTCGCGAGAGCGTCATCGAAGGTCATCGGCCAGCGGGCGACGCGGATCTCGTCGAGGTTCAGCAGGGTCGGCTCGCGATGCGCGAGGCGCTCCGCCGCGGCGCCAAACTGCCCGGCGAGGTAAGCAAGGCTCCAGGGGACGGGGAGGCGGGGGGCGCTTCGTCCGACCGCCCCGGCAATCGCCGCGAACACGTCCCGCATTGCGAGGTTCTCGCCGCCGAGGAGATAGCGCTGGCCGGAGCGACCGCGCTCGCAGGCGAGCAGGTGGCCGTTGGCGACATCCTCGACAGCGACGATGTTGAGCGCGCTTCGCGCGAGATAGGCGCGCGCACCGCCACTCGCCACATCGGCGACCATCTTTCCGGTCGGTGTCGGCCTGCGGTCGCCGGGCCCGACGGGAGTCGTCGGGTTCACGACAACGATGTCGGCTCCCTCGTCTGCGGCGAGGAGCGCCAGACGCTCGGCGGCGAGTTTTGTTCGCTTGTAGGGCACGCGGAGCTCCCAAGCCGCGGGATGATCGGCCTCGGTCGCGGGCCGGCCGGGCACCGGGCCGCAGGTCGCGCAGGAGCTCGTATGGACGATGCGCCGCGATCGTGATCCGCGCAGCGCGGTCTCGATCAACGCCCGCGTTCCCTCGACGTTGACGCGGTCCATCAGCCCCGCGTCGGCGCGGGCGTAGCTGTAGAAGGCGGCGAGGTGGAACACGGTGTCGCAACCCTCCAGCGCGTGCGCCAGCGCCCCGCGGTCGAGGATGTCGCCGACCACGAACTCGCCGGCTCCGCTAGCCGCACGGCGGTCGAAGCCGCGAACTTCCGCGCCAGCGGCGGTCAGCGCGTCGACGACGTGCGAGCCGATGAAGCCCGCAGCGCCGGTGACGAGAGCCTTCATCCCACGCGCGCGCGCATGCCGCCCCGGGCGAGGTCCCACATCAGCCCGGCCATCGCGCGCGGAACTCGCTCGGCGCGCGACAGGACATCATCGAGCGCCTCGGCGAAGCGATGGATCTCCTGCTCCTCGATGACGAGCGCGGGCAGAGCCTTGACGACGTTGAGGCCGTGCCCGGCGACCTGGCTGAAGATCCGGTGGCGCTTGAACAGCGGGATCGTGATGAGCTGTGCCGCGAGTCCCGGCTGGCGGCGCTCGACCGTGTTCCAAACGGCACGGTTGCGCCCGGCGGCGGGCGCCGAGAGCTCGATCGCCCACATCAGGCCCTTGCCACGAACCTCGCAGACGATCTCGTAGCGCTCGACGAGCGGGCGCGTCAGCTCGAGCAGCAGGCTGCCGAGTCGCTCGGCACGCTCGATCAGGCCCTCCTCGTCGATCACGCGCAGAGTCGCGAGTGCGGCCGCAGCGGCGAGGTCGTTGCCGCCGAACGTGGAGCCGTGGCGGACACCGCGCTCCATGCCGTCGAACACGCGGTCGCGGACGTGACTCGAGACGAGCAGGCCGCCGATCGGAACGAACCCACCGGAAAGCGCCTTCGCGACGCAGATCATGTCCGGGTCAAGGCCCCAGTGCTCGAGCGCGAAGAAACGGCCAGTGCGGCCGATGCCGGTCTGCACCTCGTCGCAGACGAAGAGCGTGCCGCGCGCGCGGCAGGCGGCCTGCGCTTCCTCGAGGTAGCCGGGCGGTGGCAGGTTCACCCCCTTGCCCTGGATCGGCTCGACGATGAACGCCGCCACATCGCCGCGATCCAGCTCGCGGCGCAACGCCTGAACGTCACCGAACGGCACCGCCGCGCAACCGTCCAGGAGCGGGCCGAATCCGTCGCGGAACTCTGCGTTGCCGTTGAGCGAAAGCGATCCGAGCGTCAACCCGTGGAAGGCGTGCTCGGCGTAGAGGATCCGCGGGCGAGCGGTCGTCGCACGGGCCAGCTTGATCGCTGCCTCGACCGATTCCGTGCCGCTGTTGGCGGTGACCATCGCCGCGATCCGCGCCGGCGAGCGCGCCACGAGCTGCTCGGCGAGCACGCCCGGGAGCAGGGTGACGCCGAGCTGGGGGAGGCTTGCGGTCTGTGCGTCGAGCGTTTCGCGGAGCGCCTTCACCACGGTCGGATGGCTGCGTCCCACGGCGAACATGCCATAGCCGCAGAGCAGGTCGAGATAGCGCTCTCCGGCGGCGTCGATCAGATGCGCGCCTTCACCGTGGCGCCAATCGCGATCGAAGCCGAGCGTGCGCACGATCCGCCCGAGCTGGCGATTGAGGTAGCGGTCGTTGAGGGCGAGCGCCTCACCCGAGCGCTGCTCGAGGATCTGGCTGATCGGCGGCGGCGTATCAGGCATCGCCCGACAGCCTAGTCGGCGCTTGTGGCTGCGCCAGTTGTGGTGCTACACTTACTTCTCCTTCGTAAGCAGATATGGAGTTGATACGCATGACGTCTCTACGCTTGGTCCCGCTTGATGACATGGTCGTGTTCCCCGGTATGAGCATCACGCTCGCGACCGAGGTTGGCAAGGATGAGCGCGTCGTGCTCGTGCCGCGTCACGAGCAGGACTTCGCCGAGATCGGCGTGATCGCGACCGTCACGGATCGCGTCAAGCTCCCGGGTGGGGGCCAGGCGGTCAGCGTCGACGCGGAGCATCGCGCCCTGGTCGGCGCAGCCCAGACCGGCGCCGATGGAGACCTGTTCGTGGAGGTCGATGAACGCCCGGACGACGTCCCGACCGACGGTCGCACACGCGAGTTGCAGCGCGAGTACCGGGCGGTCGTCGAGGAGATCCTCGAACTGCGCGGCGCCGACAACCGGATCGCCGAGTGGCTGCGCGCGATCAGCGAGCCCGGTGCGCTGGCCGACTCGTGCGGCTACAGCCCCGACCTCAACTATGAGAACCGTCTTTCACTGCTACGCACGCTTGACGTGACCGAAAGGCTCGAGCTGGCCGTCTCGCTTCAGCGCGAGCGTCTTGCCGAGCTGCAGATCCGCAAGCGGATCCGCGACGACGTGCAGGAGGGCGCGGACAAGCAGCAGCGCGATTACTTCCTGCGCAAGCAGATGGAGTCGATTCGCAAGGAACTGGGCGAGGACGACGGCTCGGTCGCCGACGAATATCGCAAGAAGATCGAGGCCGCCGAGATGCCTGAGGCGGTCCAGGAGCAGGCGCTGAAGGAGCTGGCGCGGCTCGAGCGGATGGGCGACCAGTCGGGCGAGTCGAGCATGATTCGCAGCTACCTCGACTGGCTGATCGCTGTCCCGTGGGGCAAGCGCTCCGAGGAGAAGCTCGATCCGGTGGCCGCGCGCGAGGTGCTCGACGCCGACCACGCGGGCCTCGAGGATGTGAAGGACCGCGTCACGGAGTACCTGGCGGTCCGCAAGCTGCGCCAGGAGCGCGGCATCGAAGCCGATCCCCGCTCCGGCGCGATCCTGACACTGATAGGACCGCCCGGTACCGGAAAGACGTCGGTTGGTGAATCGATCGCCCGCGCGACCGGCCGCAAGTTCGTGCGCATGTCGCTTGGCGGCGTGCGCGACGAGGCTGAGATCCGCGGCCACAGGCGGACCTACATCGGCGCGCTCCCCGGTCGACTGGTGCGCGCGCTGCGTGACGCAGGGACGATGAACCCGGTGATCCTGCTGGACGAGGTCGACAAGGTCGGCGCCGACTGGCGCGGTGACCCGAGCTCAGCACTGCTCGAGGTCCTCGACCCGGCGCAGAACCACAGCTTCCGCGACCACTACCTCGACGTCGAGCTCGACCTGAGCCACGTGCTGTTCATCGCCACCGCGA
>JBEKBL010000174.1:0-4873 GCA_050015415.1 Solirubrobacteraceae bacterium | reverse complement strand
CGCCGAAGACGGCGCCGACGTCGGCGAGCCCGCAGTCGCGCGCGACTCCAAGGTCGTTCACGATCGTGGCGATCCGCTCCCAGAGTGCACCGCCACCGGCGAGCTCCAGATCCTGAAGGTCAGCCGCTCCCGGGTTCGAGGTGCGGACCAGCACGAAGACTCCCGCCCCGGTCGCGATCAGCGGCTCGAGCGCGTCGATGCCAAGCAGCGGGCTCGCGGTGAACGCGTCGGCACCGAGCCCGTGGATCTCGCCGGCCGGGCCGGGCGTGACGCCGGCCAACGCCTGCGCGTAAGCGGCGGCCGACACCGGGACGTCACCGCGCTTGCCATCGGCGATCACCATGAGCCCGGCCTCGTGGGCGGCGGCGACGACGTCGCCGAGTGCCGCGGTCCCGGGGGCGCCGAGACGCTCAAAGCAGGCGAGCTGCGGCTTGATCGCGACGCAGGCCGTGCCGGCGGCGTCGATCAGCGCGAGGCAGTGTGCCGTGACCGCGCGGGCGGTGCGGGCGGACGGCGTCCCTTGGCCGGCGAAGGCCGGCTCAGCCACCGGCCAGAGGCGCCGCGGATCGGGGTCGAGCCCGAGCACGACGTTGGACTCGCGGCTCGTCACGAGCGCGGCGAGGCGGTCGGCAAAGGCAGTCATCGCCACTACCCGCAAAGATACGCGTATGCAGCTGTCGCGCCTGCCCTGGCTCCTGACCGTGCTCGCCTGCTTTGTCACGGCGGCTCTGCTGGTCGTGTCGCATTACCGCGGCTATGCGGTGGTCGCGGTCGCCGTCGGGCTGTCGGCCGCGACCAACCTGCTTTAGGGCGGCTTGCGCCGCCGCCGGATCAGAGCTCGGTTCCGGGTTTGACGCGGTCGCCGGGCTCGATGTGGATCAGCACGTCGGCGCCGTCGAGGCGCTGACCGATCTCATCGGTCAGGGCGTGCGCCGCCCCGTGGGCGGCCTCGAGCGTCGTCCCGTCGGCGAACTGGAGGTGCACGTCGATGTAGCGACGCGAGCCGGCGCTGCGGCTGCGGAGCTTGTGGAAGCCGACGACGCCGCGCGGTCCGCCGACCTCCCGGATCGCTTGGCGGATCGTGTCGAGGTCCGCCTGCGGCAGCGCCTCGTCGACGAGCGCCCGCGACGCGCGACGCAGCAGGCGCGCGCCGGCAATGACGATGCCGGCCGCGACGAGCAGCGCCACGACCGGGTCGATCCAGTAGTCGTGCGTGACGGCGATCAGGATCAAACCGGCGAGCACGGCGAGCGAGGAGAATGCGTCGGCGCTGAGATGGGTCGCGTCCCCCGCGAGCGCGACCGATGCGGTCTCACGAGCCCGACGGGCGATGATCCGCGAGACCACGAGGTTGACGGCGGCTGAAGCCGCGATCACGGCGATGCCGGCGCCGATCGTATGCACGTGTGCGCCGTGCACGAGCCGCGTGATCGCCTCGTAGGTGATGATCGCCGCGCCGAGGAGGATCAGGGCGCCCTCGATCGCGGCCGCGAGGTTCTCCATCTTGTCGTGGCCGTAGAGGTGCTCGGCGTCCGCCGGCTCCCCCGCCTTGCGCACCGAGACGAGCGCAACGAGCGATGCCAGCAGGTCGATCGAGGAGTGAACGGCCTCCGTCAGGATCGCCACCGACCCCGTCGCGACGCCGGCGATCAGCTTCGCCAGAATCAGCGTGGCGTTGGACGCGACCGATAGGGCCGCTGCGCGGCCCTTCGCCTGGTCCTTGGGCATCACGCCCGCCGGCTGAGCCAGTCCTCGAGCGCGCGCAGGGCTCTACCGCGATGGCTGATCGCATCCTTCTCGGCGTCGCTGAGCTCGGCCATCGTGCGGCCGCTCGGATCATCCAGGGGCACGAACACCGGGTCGTAGCCGAAGCCGCCGCTGCCGCGCGGCTCAGCGCTCATGAGCCCGTCGCAACGTCCTTCGAAGACCTGGACCTCGCCGGAGCGCGGCTCGACGTAGACCAGCGAGCAGACGTAGTGGAGCCCGGTCCCCGGTGGCACCTCGCGGATCAGCAGCTCGAGGTTTTCCTGATCGCTCGCGTGCTCGCCGCCGTAGCGCGCCGATCGCACGCCCGGCCTGCCGTCGAGCGCGTCCGCGGCGATGCCGGAGTCGTCGGCGATCGCGGCGCGATCTGTGGCGGCTGCCGCGGCACGCGCCTTGCCGAGCGCGTTCTCGAGATAGGTGTCGCCCGTCTCGGGCGGCAGCTCGACGGCGTCGGGCAGCGCCTCCAGCTCGGTGACGCTGAGCAGGCGCGTGAACTCGCGCAGCTTGTGCGGGTTGCGCGTCGCGAGAATCAGCGCCATCTAGCTGTCGATGGCCGCCCGCTGCGCTGCCTGCAGTACCGCGATCCCTTGCGCGGCGAGCGCGAGCAGATGATCGAGATTGGCGCGCGAGAGCGGTGTCCGCTCCGCCGTCGCCTGGACCTCGACGAGGCCGCCATCGGCAGTCATCACGACGTTTGCGTCGACCTCCGCGGTCGAGTCCTCGCCGTAGTCGAGATCCAGTAGCGGCGCGCCGGCGACGACGCCACATGACACCGCGGCGACGACGCCGGTCAACGGGCTGCGCTCGAGATCGCCCGCGGCGAGCAGCCGCGCAGCCGCTCTCGCGAGAGCCACGTAGGCGCCCGTGATCGAGGCGCAGCGCGTCCCTCCGTCCGCCTGCAGGACGTCGCAGTCGAGGTAGACGGTGCGCTCGCCGAGCGCTTCGAAGTCGATCACCGCGCGTAGGGAGCGGCCGATCAGCCGCTGGATCTCGACCGTGCGACCGTCGAGGCGCCCCCGCGTCGCGTCACGCTGCTTGCGCTCCCCGGTCGAGGCCGGCAGCATCCCGTACTCGGCGGTCAGCCAACCACGGCCCTTGCCCGCAAGCCAGCGCGGAACGCCGACCTCGACAGAGGCGGTGCAGATCACCTTCGTCTCCCCGACGGCGATCAGCGCAGAGCCGCTCGCCGGCTTGACGAAATCGACCTCGATCGACGTCGGCCTGCACTCATCCGCGCGGCGCCCGTAGCTGCGTGCAGCCGCGGCGTTGCTCACGCCGGCACCGCCGAGGAGAGCTCGACGTGCTCGATCTCGTCGATCGGCATTTGGAGGAAGCGCGAGCCGAGCTGGCGGAAGGTCTCGACATCTCCCGTGCAGAGGAAGCGGTAGGTGCCCTCGTCGTTCGCCGTGCTGCCGAGTTCGGCACGCTGCAACGTGGCGGCTACGGAGGCTGCGAGCGCACGTCCAGAGCTGATCAGCGCGACACCTGGGCCGAGCCGCCGCTGGAGCATCGGCGCGATCAGCGGGTAGTGCGTGCAGCCGAGTATCACCGTGTCCACATCGGCTTCGCGAAGCGGCTCGCAGTAGGCTCGAACGGTCTCCTCGACACGGCGGTCGAAGGGGAACCCGCGCTGGATTATCGGCGCGAGGTCAGGACAGGCGACGCTCGTCAACGTCGCGTCCGGGGCGTAGCTTGAGAGCGCGCGATCGTAGGCTCCGCTGGCAACCGTCGCCGTCGTCGCGAGCAGCCCGATCCGCCTGCTTGCGCTGCGCTCGGCGGCGATCCGCGACTCCGGATCGATGACGCCGAGCACCTCGACGCCGAGCGTCGTCGAGACCATCCGTTCGCGCACCGCGTCGAGCGCAGCTGAGCTGGCGGCGTTGCAGGCGACAACGAGAAGCTTTGCGCGTTTGGCAAGCAAGAGCTCGGTGATCTCCAGCGCGAAGCGCTCGAGCTCCGACGCGCTGCGCTCGCCGTAGGGAAAGCGAGCTGTGTCGCCGAGGTACAGGAAATCCTCATGCGGCAGCTCGACCAGCAGCTCCTGAAGGACCGTCAGACCGCCAACGCCCGAGTCGAAGACGGCTATCGGGCGCTCGCGCGGTGGGGGCGCCGAGGCTGTCACCGCCAGCCATGATTCCAGATGCGCCAGCGGGCATGACTGTTTTTCGATGCGGACGGCGTTCACGGCTATCGTGGCGTCGTGGTCACCTCATACCGCCGAAAGAGCCGGAACTAGCGGTGCGCGCGCTCGTCGTCTCGAACATGGCGCCATCGCAGCTTCACCCCGGACGCGGCAGCTTCGTCCGCGATCAGGTTGCGGCGCTGCAACGGATCGCGGCCGTCGATGTTGAGCTGTTCGAGTTCCAACCCGGCTTGGCCTCCTATCCGCTCGCGGCGCTGGCGCTTCGCCATCGCTACGCCGCCGATGCGTTCGACGTGGTTCATGCGCACTTTGGCCTGACCGCCTGGCCGGCGCTGGCGCTGCGGGCCCCGCGGCACGCGGTGACGCTGCACGGGACCGATTTGCGCCACCGACGAACGCGCCGGATCACCCTCGCTGCGCTGCCGCGACTCGACCTGGTCGCAACCGTCTCGAGCTCGCTTCAAGCCGAGCTGCCGAGCGAGCTGGCCAGCCGGGCGGCGATTCTGCCCTGCGGCGTCGCGATGGAGCGTTTCCGCCCGATTCCGCGTGAGGCGGCGCGACTCGCCTTGGGGCTCGACGCCGCCGGGCCATATCTCCTCTTCCCGGCCGATCCGAGCCGTGCCGCCAAGCGCTTCGACCGTGCGCGCGAGCTCGCCGGCGAGGTGCGGCTGCTGACGCTCGGGACGATGGCTCCAGATCACGTCACGCTCGCAATCAACGCCGCGAACGCGGTGCTGGTGCCATCAGACGCGGAGGGCTACGGCCTCGCCGTGCTCGAGGCGCTGGCGTGTGACGTTCCCGTGCTGGCCACGCCGGTGGGCATCCACGAGCAGGCGCTCGCGGGCATTGCCGGGACGCTCTGCGCGCCCTACGAGCGTGGGCGCTGGTCTGCGGCGCTGGCCGGCGCGCTGAGCTCGCCGGACCCGCGCATCGATGGGCGCGGCCGCGCAGCCGAATTCTCGAGCG
>JBEKBL010000173.1:0-4911 GCA_050015415.1 Solirubrobacteraceae bacterium | reverse complement strand
CGCTTGCCGCGCACACGCCGGCGGCGAGCGATGCCACCAGCGCAGCGGCCCATGCCAGCAAAAGACGGCCAGGCAATCCGCTTGGCCAGCTCCCCATCACCTGTTCTCTCCTCCAAAGATAGTTCTTGCAGCTGCCGGTTCATCGTACGCAGCACCGGTGTTCGGCGTCGCGGTAGCCCCTGCGGTCGGGCCGTCGGGCAGCGCTGCGCAGCGCGCCTTCGCGGCGCCGCGCGAGGCTGCCGGCGAGGCCCGCTGACTATCGTGGAGAGGCGGCGTGAACGCCGCCTGCCCGATGCGCTCGCCACTTCGACTAAGCATCCTGGACCAGTCGCCGATCGCCTCGGGATCGAGCGGCGCCGACGCGCTCGCCAACACCATCGACCTTGCACGCCTCGCCGAGACGCTCGGCTATCACCGCTACTGGGTTGCCGAGCACCACGGAGCGCCGATGCTGGCGGGGCCGAGCCCGGAGGCGTTGATCGGCCCGATCGCGGCTCTGACTAGTGGGCTTCGCGTCGGCAGCGGTGGTGTGATGCTGCCGCACTACAGCCCGCTGAAGGTCGCCGAGAGCTTCAGCCTCCTGAGCGGGTTGTTCCCGGGCCGCATCGATCTCGCGCTTGGACGAGCTGCCGGGACCGATCCGCTCACCACGCTGGCGCTGCAGCGAGATCGCCGCGCGGCTGCGCCGGACGACTTTCGCGACCAGCTCGACGAGCTGCTCGCCTACATCGAGAACCGCATGCCGGCGCAGCACCCGTTCGCGCGTCTCGCGGCGACGCTGCCCGGCCTGCCTCACGCCCCTGAGCCGTGGCTTCTAGGCTCCTCTGAGCAGAGCGCGCTGTGGGCAGCGGAGCTTGGCCTGCCGTACGCGTTCGCCGACTTCATCAATCCCCGCGGGGCGCCGATCGCGGAGCGCTACCGCACCGCTTTCAGCGACTCACATCGTCGCTCGAGCCCCTACCAGGCGGTCGGGGTCTCGGTGCTGTGCGCCGATAGCGCCGACGAGGCCGAGTACCTCGCCTCGAGCGTCCGCATGGCGATGACGCTGCTGCGGCGTGGCGAGCTGATCGCGGTGCCGGCTGCTGCGACAGCGGTCCGCTTCCTTGCCCAGCAAGGTCGCGACTCGCCTGTGCCCGACAGCGGGAGGCGAATTGTGCTCGGCGATCCGCCGACGGTTCGTCGGGAGCTCGAGCGGATCGCCGCCGAATACGGCGCGCAGGAACTGATCGTCGTCACGATCACGCACGATCATGCGATGCGCCGGCGCTCCTACGAGCTGCTCGCCGGAGCATTCGATCTCCTGCCGCGCTCCGCCGTCGAGCTGGCGCTCGTGCCGGACGCCTAGACGGTGACGCGGCGCCCGCGCCTCAGTGGCAGCGATGCGCGCAGTCAGTGTGCCGCTAATACAGTTCCGCCCCCATGAACGGCGATTTCCTGACTTGGCGCTGCGCTACGCCCGGGCGCCACGCGTCTATCGTGCGGGGCTGATGGCACCGCTCGGCACGCGCCCCGCTGGCCGGCGCCGGAAGGTAGCCGGCAGCGTCGCTGGAGGCGCGGAGCGCGATCAGCCGCGGCGCGCCGGATGGGGCGCCGCGGTGGCCATCCTCGCCGTGATCGTCGCGTTCTTGCTCGGGTTCCTGATTGCGCCGCGCGGGCACGGCGGCCTGGTGGTTCAAAACGATCGCGACCAGAACCTGTGGGCACTCGTGCCCACCGGCTGGAAGGACGAGGGTCTCGTCGCACCCTACGGCACGGCGCTCGCGCGCTGGTTTGCGCTCAACGACCCGCGCGCCAGCGAGACCGTGCTCGCGACACGCCCGTCGCACGCGGCGCCGCGACTGCGCGCAAGCGCGCGCGCGGCGCAGCTCCGTCCAGTGCGCGGCTACCAGCAGACCTACCTCGGCCCGGCGACGTTCGCTGGCGGGCGCGTCGTCTGGCTGCTCCAGTATTCGCTTGGCGGCACCTACTCGGCGGTTTTCGAGTTCGACGCGTGCACGCCTGCGATCGCGGTGACCGTCACGCTCGACGCCCCAAGTAGCGGGGCTCTGCTCTCAGAGGAGAACTCACTCCCCGAGGGCGCCGAGCCGGTTTGCGACGGGCCGGCGTTCACATCGCCCGACCGCGCCGACCTCGCGATACCGCTGCACTTTCCGTCTTGAGAACCGGCTCGCGCGTGGAGCCTCGCAGCTCACCCGGCAGGTCGCCCGACGGCGTCGGCAAAGCCCAGCAGCGCGTCGTCGAACGGCACCGGCCGCTCGACCATCGGCATGTGACCGGTGTCCTCGAACACGAGCAGTTCGGCGCCGGGGATCATCGCTGCGATCCGCTCGGCATCGGCGCAGGGGACAAGCACGTCCTCGCGTCCATGAATGACGAGCGTCGGAGCGTCGATCGCGCCGAGCTCGGCGCTGATGTCGTGCGCGCGGAGCGCCGCCAACGCTGCCGTTGTGCCCGGAGGCCGCACGCCGGTGGCGAGCTCGTAGAGCGCGTCGTTGGCGATCAGCGTCGGATGGCGGAGCACCGTCGCAAAGAGGATGTGTTGCGCGCGCGGGCGGGTCACCGTGCCGTTCGGACCGCGCAGCAAGGAGCTCGCGATGCGGCCGCCGGCGGCGAGCGCGAGCTGGACCGCGCGCGAATCGAGGTCAGCCGGCGCCAGGCAGGCGGGACCCACGAGCACAAGCGCTCCGACCCGCTCGGGGAAGCGCAGCGCGAATTCCGCGACAACGAGAGCGCCGAGCGAGTTCCCGCCGACGAGCGGCGCGTCGAGCTCGAGCAGATCGCAGACGCGGTCCAGCGTCCGTGCGTAGCCGGCGATCGAGATCGGCTCCGCCGGGAGCTGCGAGCGTCCAAAACCCGGAAGATCCAGCGCGACAACGCGACGCCGTGACGCAAGTCGGGGAATGTTCTCGATCCAGTTCTGCCAGCGTCCGCCGAGACCGTGAACGAGCAGGATCGGTTGATCCGGGCCGCCGCCGATGTCGACGAGATGGACGCGACGTGATCCGACGGCGATCGCGCGGAGGTGCTCGGGCCAGCGGACCGTGCGCCAGTCGGGAGTGTCACCGGCGCCGTAGTCGGCGCTCGCGTCGCGCGCGCTGCGCCAGGTTGTCGGGCGGCCCCGCGCTGCAAGGATTCGCCTGTGAGCCTCCATCGCCTGAAGCGTAGTCGCCGCTCCTGCCGGTGCCTCGGGGCGTCGAAATGACGCTCGAGCGGGCGCGCTGGTGGGTCATCCGCCCGGCTGCGAACCGCAAGCCCGCGACGTATCGCTGCCCGCTCTGCGGACGCCTGCTGCCGTCACTCAGCGAGCACATGCTGCTGCAGCCGGAGGGCGACGCGGCGCGCCGTCGTCACGCGCACTCCGCCTGCGTCACGCGTGCGCGGAAAGCGGGGCGCCTCCCGCTCCGCGAGGACTGGCTCGCGACCCAGCCCCGCCCACCGAGCCTGTGGCAACGTTTGCGTCAGCGTCGGCATCGCAGCAGGGAGACGCCTCCGCGGCGCTGAACTCAATGGGGCTGGCCGGCGCATGGCCTGACGCACGCTGCCGCGGAGCCGTCGGCGTGCACGACGGCTGTGCGCGCGTTCAGATGCCGCGCCCCACGTCCGATGCTAGTGCGACAGACCGTTTCAGCCATGCCGAGGTCCGATCCGAAACAGCGCCGCCTGCGTTGTAATCACGAAGCTTCGATGAGACCACCCAACCGACCCTCAGTCGCTCTCCTCGCCATCGCGGTGGTGCTCGTTCTCGCGACTCTGGCCCCGGCCGCCACGGCCCAGAACGGCGTCGGCGGCGCGGCAGCGCCGGGTGGTGGCGGTAGCGTCGGACAGAGCCAGGGCTCGACGCCCACCAGCTCGACGCCCACCAGCTCGACGCCCACCAGCTCGACGCCCACCAGCTCGAGCGCCGGCAGCTCACGTTCCGGGCGCAGCGCGTCACACGGGCCGGCGCCAGTCATCACCTCGGCTTCCTGCTACGCGGTTGGCCGGACCCACTGCCAGCACAGGCACCGGCACGCCGTGCAGATGACCGGCGAGCTCGTGATTCGCGGTCGCCACTTCCGCGGCTCACTGACGATGTACTTCGACAGCAGCAATGCGAGCGTGGCTCGCGAAGATCCGATCGGCGCGCCGCTGCGCCCTACGCCGCACGGCTTCGCGGTGACGGTGCCCGTGGGCGCTGGAAGCGGGCGGATCTATCTCGAAAGCCGCGGCGGCAAGCACTCGAACTTCTACGGTCCTGTCAAGGTGACGGCGCCGCCGATCACGGCCGTTGCGGCTCCCGCCCCGGTGAGCGCGTCGGCGTTCAACGGCGCCGGCATGTGGATTTGGTACCTCGACCAGTCTGACGGCGGCAACCCGACGGCGATCGCAGCCCAGGCCAAGGCCGCGGGCATCACCACGCTCTACATAAAGAGCAGCGACGGCGACGACTTCTGGTCGCAGTTCACGCCGACGATGATTCAGACGTTCCACTCGCTCGGCCTCAGCGTTTGCGCCTGGCAGTACGTCTACGGTGTCGACCCGGCCGGCGAGGCGGCGATGGGAGCCGAGGCGGTCGCCGACGGAGCCGACTGTCTCGCGATCGACGCCGAGAGCTCCTACGAAAACAAGTACTGGGCGGCGCAGACCTACGTCGCCGATCTCCGCGCCGCGATCGGCCCCGCGTACCCGCTCGGTCTGGCCTCGTTTCCCTACGTGAACGAGCACCCGGCCCTGCCCTACTCGGTCTTTCTCGGTCCCGGTGGAGCGCAGTTCAATTTGCCGCAGGTCTACTGGAAGGACATCGGCACCACGCCCGACGCCGCCTACGCCCAGACGTTCATCCAGAACCGCATCTACGACCGTCCGATCGTCCCGATCGGGCAAAGCTACGCCAACGTCCCGGCGTCGCAGGTCACGCGCTTTCGCCAACTC
>JBEKBL010000172.1:0-4917 GCA_050015415.1 Solirubrobacteraceae bacterium | reverse complement strand
CCAAGATCGCTCCGGGTAACGCGTTCAAGGGCGTCTCGTGCTCCTCGACGACGCAATGCACCGGCGTCGATGTCGCCGGGCAGACGCTGACGTTCAACCCGATGACCGGGGCGACCATCAGCGGCACCTACCAATTCGACCTCAACAACGTGCTCGACGGCGTCGCGTGCGTGTCGACGAGCCTCTGCACGGCCGTCGACTGGACCGGCAACGCGTTCGACTACAACCCGACCAACCCGGCGGGCGTCGCGGAGATCGGGCTCGACGCCGGCGCGGTCCTGGGCGGCGTCGCCTGCCCCGCAGCCAACCAGTGCACCGCCGTCGACTCAAACGGCGATGAGATCACCTACAACCCGCAGTCGAACACGGCGCAGGGCGCTGTCAACGTCGACGCGGAGGCGAACTTCCCGAACTTCCTCGAGGGGGTCGCCTGTCCCGCAGGGAACCAGTGCACGGCAATCGACGCCTACGGCCGGGCGATCACATTCAACCCGACAAACGGCGCCGTCTCGAACAGCGAGACGGTCCAAGGCGCCGATCCGCTGAACGCCGTGGCGTGCGCCTCGACGACGCAGTGCACCGCGGTCGACGCGAACGGGGACGCGTTGACGTTCAACCCGCAGGGGAGCGGCACAACGACAAACCCCATCGATCCGGGCGTCGCTCTCGACGCGGTCGCCTGCCCGACGACCGGGCTCTGCTACGCCGGCGATCAGGCGGGTAACGCGGTCCAGTTCAACCCCAACGGAGGCGCTGGAGCGATCCAGCCGATCGGCGGCATGGGATCAATTGAAGCCATCACCTGCACCTCGGCGCAGCAGTGCGTGGCTGTCGACAACGACGGCAACGAGGCAGAGGGCACGAATCCAGTCCCGCCGCCGGCGGCGCCGGTCGACACGACACCGCCGACGATTGCCGGCACGACGACGCAGGGGCAGACGCTCACTGAGGGGCACGGCAGTTGGACGAACGCTCCGACGGGCTACGCCTACCAGTGGGAGGACTGCGACGCGTCGGGCAATAACTGCGCGGCGATCGCCGGAGCGACCGGCCAGACCCACACGCTGACCGCGGCCGATGTCGGCCATACGGTCAGGGTGCTCGAAACCGCTAGCAACTCTGGCGGCTCGGGAACCGCGGCTGTCTCCGCCATCACGGCGATGATCGCTCCCCTACCTGTTTTGGCGCCGTCGCTGCCTGCAGCGCCGATCGCGAAACTGCTGAAGGAGCTGATCAGCTCAAAGCACCACGACGCCACGTTCCACTTCACGGCGATCGGGGACACGACCAGCTACCTGTGCGCGATCGTGCGCAAGCCGACACGCAAGGGCGCGAAGACACCGGCGCCCAAGTTCGCGAAGTGCGGCGGCTCGACCAAGAAGTACTCGAAGCTCAAGGCCGGCAAGTACATGTTCTACGTGCGAGCTGTCGGCCCGGGCGGGAACGGCACACTGATCTACCACTTCAAGATCAGCTAGCACGCGGACGGCGCGCGGCTCCTTGATCGGGCCGCGCGCCGCCGCCAGCGTTGGTGGAGCGCCACAGGTCGCCGCAAGCAGCGTCCAAAGTCGGAGCCCCGGGCAGCGCGCCGGGCGCCCGGCGCCGCGGTTCGAGCGGCCGCGCCAGTAGCCGCGTCGGCCCCAAAGACCAGCGGCGCACGCCGGCGAGGCCGGCACTGTCGGATGCGGTCCGCGGAGTTCGCTTGACCAGACGTCGCGCAGCAACACGCCGGCCAACGGCTGGAGCAAGCCGAGCGCGGGCCGCCGGGTGATTTCTTTACCGCATATGCGCCGTCTTGCCCGCGCTATCTTGCCTAACAGGAAGCACGAGCCGCGAGTGCCGCGATCGGCCGGAATGCTCGTGCTACGTAAACTTCAAGTGCCCTGAGCGGTCTGGAGCTGAAGGTGACATGAGCGTCGGCGAAGGGACATCGTGAGCGTGCAAACTCACGCCGCCGCCACAGCGGCGAGCGAGCTTGAAAGTGAAGAGGCGCAGCTCGCCGTCAACGCACGCGCCTGGGGCGCCGGTGGACTGCTGCGCTGGTACAAGCGACGCAACCTGCACCCGGCCGAGGCGGTGCTGTTCGAACGCCACCGCCAAGCGCTGTCCGGACGCGTCCTCGAACTCGGCTGCGGCGGCGGCCGCCTGACAGGCCACCTTGCCGCGACCGCCAGGGAGCTGCACGGCATCGACATCGCAGCCGACATGGTCGCCTACTGCCAGCGGAGCTATCCCGCCGCGAGCTTCAGCCAGGGGGACATGCGCGACCTCTCGGCGTTCGCGTCAGAGGACTTCGACGCTATCGTGGCGGGCGCCAACGTGATCGACGTTTTGGGCGATCACGCACGTGCGACCCTGCTCGATGAGCTACACCGGCTTCTGAGCCCCCACGGCCTGCTGATCTTCTCCTCACACAATCTCGCCTGCGCGCCGCTGGTCGCAGGACCGACGCACAAGCTCTCGAAGCATCCTGTCCGCTTCGTCAACCGCGTCGCTCGGCTGCCGCGCAGCGTCGCGAACCACCGGCGGCTCGTCCCGCTGCAGCACTACGGGCCCGACTACGCAATCCTCAACGACGAGGCGCACGACTATTCGCTCCTGCACTACTACATCGGACGCGACGACCAGGAGCGTCAGCTCGCGCGGCACGGCTTCGACCTCGTCGAATGCCTGGCGCTCGACGGAACCACGGTGGCGCCAGGCGACTCTGCCTTCGGCTGCCACGAGCTGCACTACGCCGCAATCCGATCCGATGCACGCAAGGCGTAGATGATCGTGCTTGCTCCTCCGAACACGCCAGAGTTGCCGGTCGGCTTCGCCGTCGGGCTAGACCTCGCGTCGATTGAGGACGTGCAATGGTCAATCAACGCCCATGCCGACCGATATCTTCGTCGTGTGTACACAAACCGCGAGCTGGACGACTGTCGCAACCCGGACGGCACGCCGAACGCGCGTCGTCTCGCTGCGCGCTTTGCGGCAAAGGAGTCGACGATGAAGGCGTTGCGGCTCGCGGACGAAGCTCTGCCGTGGCGCTCGATCGGCGTGCGCTCGGACGGATTTGGCCGGCCGTCGATTGAGCTCAGCGGTCGCGCCGAGGAGCTTGCATCCCGTCGTGGCGTCAGCGCTTTGGACGTGAGCCTCACGCACGAGGGTCCGTTCGCGGCAGCCGTCGTCGTCGCCCAGTTCGGTGGTCCGCGGTGAGCGTCGACACGAACACCGCGATCCGCGAGGTGCTGCGCGAGCACGCCCGCCTTCCGGTCGACGTCGACACGCTGAGCGACGACGCCGACCTGTTCACCGCCGGTATGACCTCGCACGCCAGCGTGAACCTGATGCTCGCGCTCGAGGACGCGTTCGACGTCGAGTTTCCCGACCGCATGCTGACGCGCTCGGTGTTCGAGAGCATCGGCGCCATCACGGCTGCGATCGACGAGATCGCGGTACAGGATGGCCAGGCGGCATGACTGTCGTTGTCGATACCGAGCGGGAGCTGCTCGAGGAGATCAGGCGCATCGCCAGCGAGGTGGCAGCGCCGGTAGCCGACGAGGTCGACCGCGACTCACGCTTTCCGGCCGAGGCGCTCGACGCGCTGCGCAGTGCCGGCGCCCTCTCGGCGGCGGTGCCCGAGCCGTTCGGTGGCGCGGGCGTGTCGCTGGAGGCGATCGCGCGCTGCTGCTACGAGCTCGCACGCGGGTGCAGTGCCACGGCGATGGTCTTTGCGATGCACCAGATCCAGGTGCTGACGATCGCCCGCCACATCGACGGCGCTCCATGGTTCGAGGGCTACCTGCGCGAGCTGCACCGCGAGCAGCGACTGATTGCGTCGGTCACCTCGGAGGTCGGCACGGGCGGGGACATGGCCCGTTCGATCGCCGCGGTTACCCCCTGCGAAGCGGGCGAGCTCGAGTTCGAGAAGCAGGCGCCGACCGTCAGCTACGGCGCTCACGCCGAGGATCTGTTCACGACGCTGCGTCGCGCACCCGACGCCGAGCCCGGTGACCAGGTGATGGCGCTCACGCGCTCCGACCAGGTGACGCTCGAGCCGGCCGGCGCCTGGGACACGCTCGGAATGCGCGGGACCTGCTCGCCGGGCTTTGTCGTGCGGGCCCGCTTCAGCCCGGAGCAGGTGCTGGCGACGCCGTTCGCGGAGATCATGAACCAGTCGATGGTGCCGGTGTCGCACATCCTCTGGTCTCACGTTTGGCTTGGGATCGCGACCGAGGCGTTTGAACGCGCGCGGGCTTTCGTACGGGCCAGTGCGCGGCAGAAGCCGGGGGAGCCGGTGCCTGCGGCTCGCCGGCTCGCGGAGGTCATGGCCGAGCTGGCCCTGTTGCGCGGGGAGGTCTCGCAGGCCCTCGCGGACTTCACGCTTTTCGACGCTGACCCGGGACGCGAGCGTCTGATGACGATGGCGAGCGTGCTGCGATTCAACAACCTCAAGCTGGCCGCTTCCGAGCAGGCACCGCGCGTTTGTGCCGGCGCATTGGAGGCGATCGGGATCCTCGGATACAAGAACGACACGCCCTACAGCGTCGGACGCCATCTCCGCGACGCGCTTTCGGCGCGCCTGATGGTCGCCAACGAACGCCTTCTCGCCACCGACGCGACGCTGCTGGCGATCGCCAAGGAGGCGTGATGACCGAGGTTCTCCCGGCCAGCACAGACCAGGCGGAGTTCGCCGCCGAGCTGTTCGAGCGTGAGATCCTGATCGAGAGCGGGGTTCCCGGGCTGTACGGGCGCGGAGCCGTGTTCGAGCAGATCCGCACCGGCTTTGACGCGCTCGTGACCAAGGCTGCCGCGCCCGACGGGCCCGAGACGTTGCGCTTCCCGCCGCTACTGCCGCGCCACCAGCTCGAGTCGAGCGGCTACCTGCACTCATTCCCGCACCTCGCCGGCAGCGTCTTCGGCTTCGAGGGG
>JBEKBL010000171.1:0-4928 GCA_050015415.1 Solirubrobacteraceae bacterium | reverse complement strand
GCGGGCCGGCCGCAGCTGGGGCTTGGGTGAAGGTCCGGCCGACGTCGATGCCGGCGTGGTCGTCGCTGCCGCCGATTGCGATGCCGCCGTGTGTCTCGACGTAGACGCTCGCCGGCATGTTGAGCTCCGGCGCGCGCGAGCCGTTGCGTGTCTCCCAGACCGCGAAGAGCTCGGCGAGACGCCGGCGGTGGCGACTGCGCAGTGGTGCGCCCACCGCGTAGAACGGATGGGCGAGAGCACAGGCGATCCCGTTGCCGTCCAGGTATTCAGCGCAGTCCTCGACGTCGCCGTTGTGCAACTGGAGCCATTCGTGGTCGGCCGCTGTGATGTCAAAGCAGAGGATGTGAACCGCCTGCGGCTCGCCGCGGAAGCGAGCGGTCAACTCCTCGGAGATGAACACGTCGGCGCGGTCGGCGATCTTGACCGCCCCGTCGATCGTGTCGTGATCGGTGATCGTCACGAAGTCCATGCCGCGTCGCTTCGCGAGCTCGTACAGCTCCTCGGGAGGTGTGGCGCACTCCGGCAGGCCGAGCGCGCGCTGCACGCCAAGTCGCGACGTGGAAGAGGCCGTGGAGTGACAGTGCAGGTCGACGCGGGTTTCAGGCCGCTCTTCTCTGGTTCCTTCTCGATTGCTCATGTGACCATGATTCGCCTGCAAACCGGCACTTTCTGTGACCAGGCTGTGAACTCGGCTCCCTGCTATCAGGATCTTCACGACTTGACCTAGCGCGACTGCTGAACTGCCAGTCGCGAGCCTGACCATCTCGCCAGCGAGCTCTCGAGCCCCCCGGGCAGCGATCAGGGGGTAGGGCGATCCCATCGGGTCGCGCCCGAGGGCCACAGCCGGCCGGTGCCCCGGGCTCAGGACATGGGCCCGGGGCGCTTGGCCGCCATTTGTGGGCCGACCGCTGTGGGCCGCTAGGATGGGCTCTGCCGATGGCGCTGCTCGAGACCGACCGCCTGGAGCGAGCTCGCGAGCAGACGCTCGCCTTGGTCGCCGCAGTCGCTGATAGTGACCTCGAGCGCGTGCAATCGCCGTTGATGAGCCCGCTGGTCTGGGATCTCGGCCACATCGCCGCGTTCGAGGATCTCTGGCTCGCTCACCGTCGCGGCGGTCTGCCGCTGCTACATCCTGAGTTGCTCCGCGTCTACGATGCCTTCGAGACACCCCGCTCGCGGCGTGGCGAGTTGCCCTACCTGAGGCGCGCCGAGGCCGAGCGGTTCCTGAGCGCCGTCCGCGAACGCGTTCGCTCACTCGGGCTCGGAGCGGATGAGCCTCTGGTCGACCTCGTTCTGCGCCATGAGCGCCAGCATGCTGAGACCATGCTCCAGACTCTCGCCCTCGCCGCGCTCGACGGCTGGCATCCTGCCGGCGGCGTCGATCCGGGTGCGTACTGCTCTGCGGGGCAGCACAGCGGCCTTGACCTGATCGAAGTCCCTGCCGCGACGGTGCCGATCGGCGCTGGCGTTGACGGCTTTGCCTATGACAACGAACGATCTCAACATCAAGTAGAGGTTGAGTCCTTTTACATTGGCCGTGTGCAGGTAACCAACGGCGACTGGCTCGAATTCATCGCCGACGGCGGCTACAGACGGCGGGACTGGTGGACCGCTGAAGGCTGGCAGTGGCTGCGCGCGGAACACGCCGAGCGCCCTCGACAGTGGATTTCCGAGAGTGCCGAGCGCCGGCTCGGCGGAGTCGAGCCGCTCGATCTGAGCACTCCAGTCGTCCACATCTCCTGTCACGAGGCGGAGGCCTTCGCAAGCTCGCGCGGAGTGCGCCTGCCAACAGAGGTCGAATGGGAGACTGCGGCGAGCTGGGATGCAGATGCTGCGGTCAAGCGCGCCTGGCCGTGGGGCGATGAGACGCCCGAGCCGCGGCACGCCAACCTGATCGAGTCCGCGGTTTTTGCGCCGCTTGCCGCCGGTGCGCTCCTCGACGGCGCCGCACCGTGCGGTGCGCTCGGGATGATCGGCGACGTCTGGGAGTGGACTGCGAGCTGCTTCGGAGGCTACCCGGGGTTCACCGCCTATCCCTACCGCGAGTACTCCGAGGTGTTCTTCGGCTCCGAGTACCGTGTGCTCCGCGGCGGCTCGTTCGCGGCGAGCAAGGACACCGTCACGCCGACGTTTCGCAACTGGGACCTGCCTGAGCGCCGCCAGATCTTCGCCGGCGTCCGCGTTGCGGCCGATCCGGCATGAGCCCGCGCACGCGTACAGCTCCGCAGCAGATCACGATCGACCACGCGTTCGAGGACTCTGCGGTGCGAACGCTCCCCGAGGACGCCCTCGATGGGCTGACGCAGCCGTTCAAGGAGCTGCCGCCGAAGCACTTCTACGACGCGGTCGGCGCCGGGCTGTTCGAACAGATCTGCGAGCTTCCGGAGTACTACCCGACCCGCACGGAGCGCGCGATCCTCGAGCGGGCCGCCGACGAGATCGTCGCTTGCACGGGCGCCGGGGAGCTGGTCGAGCTCGGGTCCGGGAGCGCGACCAAGACGCGCGTGCTGCTCGACGCGATGGCGCGTGCGGGAACGCTCGAGCGCTACGTCGCGATCGACGTGACCGAGAGCGCGGTGCGCGAGAGCGGACTGCGATTGATTGAGGAGTACCCGGGGCTCTCGGTCCACGGGCTGATCGGTGATTTCGAGCGCCACCTCGACCGTCTGCCGGCGCCGCGCGCGCGCAGGCTCGTCGTGTTTCTCGGCGGCACGATCGGGAACTTTCGCCCCGGCGCTCGCCGTCGCTTTCTGCGCGCCATCTGCGCCCTGCTGGAAACCGACGACCGCCTGCTGCTAGGAACGGACCTTGTCAAGGACCGCGCCACTCTGATTGCCGCGTACGACGACGAGGCTGGAATCACGGCGCGCTTCAACCGCAACATGCTGCACGTCCTCAACCGCGAGCTCGGTGGCGACTTCGCGCCCGACGAGTTCGAGCACGTTGCGCTGTTCGACGATCGCAACGAGTGGATCGAGATGCGGTTGCGGGCGCGCTCGCGTCAGACCGTCATGCTCCCCGTGATCGGCCTCCAGGTGGACTTCGCCGCCGGCGAGGATCTTCGCACCGAGATCAGCGCGAAGTTCACCCGCGCGCGTCTCGAAGCCGATCTCGCCGCCGCCGGGCTTGCGCTCGACGGCTGGTACACCGACGCGCGCGAGTGGTTCGCCCTGTCGCTTGCGCGTCGCGTGGTCTAGAGGCCCAGATCGCGGACGCCCAGCTCGTCGAACCCGACGTGGTGGGCGAGCTCGTGGCGCACCGTGCGCGTCACCTGCTCGCGCAGCGCATCGGCGTCGCGGCCGAAGTCGCGTCGAAGCGAGTCGCGGAAGATCACGATCCGGTCGGGATGGTTGTCGCGACCACCGGCGTCGCCCTGGTAGAGGCCGTAGAGGCCAGCCCTTCGTCCGCCGGAGGAGATCACAACCGCGACGTGGCGCAGCGCGTTTTGCAGCAGGTCCGGGAGCTCGTCGAGCGCGTCGCGCACAAGCTCCTCGAAGTCGCTGTCGTCGAGCGGATCGAGCTCCATGAACTCGAGTTCGTCCGGGTCTGCTGCCAGCTCACTGCGTGCAAGGCGCTCGCTGCGCTGAACGATCAGCTCGAACTCCTGCTCACTCTCACGCCAACCGGCGATGCGGGTGCTGATGAGCTCGACGATCGCGGCCAGCACGACTAGGCCGAGCACGATGATCGCAACGAGCTCGAGCACCCGCAGCAGCGTGGAGTGGCTCGGTGGGCTTGCGATCAGCGCGACGAGCAGCGCGACGAAGATGCCGCCGGCGAGCGCGCGGCCGATCGTCTTCAGGTTCGCGTCGCTTGGTGGCATTCTCCACCCGTAAGGTAGCCGCCTCAAGCGCTGGGGTCGTATTCTGCTGGGACCGTGGGCGCATTCGAGAATCCGCAGATCGAGGTCAGCCCCGAGCGGGCCAGGCAGCTCGTTTCGGACGGCGCCACGTTCATCGATGTTCGCGAGCCCTACGAGCGCGACGCCGGCTACATCCCGGGCACACGCCACATCGAGCTGGAGCGGCTCGCCTCACGGGCGGATGAGATCGACCGCTCTACCGCCGTCGTCTTCCACTGCCGCCTCGGCGTCCGCTCGGCGATGGCTGCCAGCGCGTTCCGATCTGCCGGCTTCGATGCCTACACGATGGCAGGCGGGATTCAGGCATGGGTTGACGCGGGACTGCCGATCGAGCCCGAGGACGGCTACGTAGCGGAGCACTGAATGGCGGGCGCGACGGTCGGGGTCCGTCACCGGCCGGATCGCCAGCCAGGCTCAGAACAGCAGCGCGTGGAGGAATCGTTGATTCGTGCGTCCGACGATCGTCGTGTTCGGGTGCAGGCCGATGTCACGCTCCACCGTGGTCGCGTACGGCATGATTACAAGGAACAGGTAGATGCCGAGCACGATTGCGGCGATTCGTATCCGCCGCCCGGCGGCCAGCGCTGCGAACGGCAGCAGCCAGAGTAGGTACCACGCAAACTCCCAGCTCAGCGTCAACAGCAGCGCGAGCATGGCACAGCCGCACGGCAGCATCCAGTCGTGCCTGCGCCAGGCCCAGATCGTGCAGATCACGACGACTACTGCAAGCGCGATCGTGAACGCTGTACGGACGCCCGGCGACGCGCCGCCGTCCCCGATGATGTAGCCGACTATGTTCGGAATGCTGCCCGGCACGACGAGCGCATCCTGCTGGCTCAGATCGGGCACGTTCAGACCGAAGGCGGCGATCGAGACTGCGCCGAGGCCTGCGGCGCCGATCAAGACACCTGCTGCCAGTCGTAGCCTGCGGGCGCTACCCGCCACCACGATCGGGATCAAAATCACCGCGGACGCCTTGATCGCGACCGCCCCGACGAGAAAGATGCCGGCGCTGAGCTCCCACCACCAACCCGGCTCCCCGACCCCAAGCGGGCGCGGCGCGCCG
>JBEKBL010000170.1:0-4939 GCA_050015415.1 Solirubrobacteraceae bacterium | reverse complement strand
CGTACCGCGTTCGCCGACTCCAGAGCGGAGATATCGATGGCCGAGATCTCGCGACGCGCCGGCGTCGGCATGGCGACGCTCTACCGCAACTTCCCCGGACGCCGAGAGCTCCTCGAAGCGCTCTACACCGACGAGGTCGACGCCATTTGCAAAGCCGCAGAAACGACAAACTACGAGTCGCCCGGAACGGCGTTGCTCGCGTGGCTGGACCGAGTCTTTGCCTTCTTCACCAGCAAGCATGAGGTCGGCACCGAGCTGCTCAAGCACTCAGGCGGCAGCAACTCGCTCTTCAGTGACGGCCGGAACCGAGTCCTGGCCGCCGGTCAGCCGCTCCTGACCGCCGCGCAGCGCACACAGGAAATCCGCGCGGACCTCACGCTCGAGCAGATCCTCGACATGCTCCACGCGATTACGGCGATCCGCGGCGAGCCCGCTTATCTCCAGCCGATCCTGCGCGCCGCGTTCGACGGACTTCGTCCCCCGAAAGCCGCTAAGCCCGCCTAGCGCCCGGCACGGCGCTGCCGCCTGACGTGAGATGCACGAAAGCCCGTGTTCTCAGTCTTGTCACCTGCGATCAGCTGCTGCTACCTGCGACCATCGTCACCGTGTTCTCAGCCGATCAGCGACCCGGTCTGACGTGATGACGACAATCGTTCACGTGTCCCGCCGCCGACGTCCAGCTCAACGGCAGCTACGAGCCGGTCGGCGACGTTCTGTACTTCTCGGTCACCGACGACGACAAGCGGGCACCAACCCAAGAGACCCCGAGGGCCACGCCGTCCGACTGGACGACCATGGCCGAGTCACCCACGTCACGGTCATCAACTGCCAAATGGCTCCTAGACCGAGACGGAGAGCTCATCGCCACGCTCCGCGACGGGAGGCAGCTCCGCCTCCGTCGCGAAGACGTCCAAGACCTCCTCGGCTGAACCCGGCCTGCGTGCTCGGATCTGGGGCGGTTGCGGTAGCGGCGCGTGATTGCGACGGGCTCCTGCCTTTCGTCCGCTGCAGGCGTGCCACCGATGCGAACGAGCGCGCCTGCTTTTTGGCCGAATTGCGGGTCCCGCGACCCCGTCCGGACGGGCCTTTTTCCCGGTCAAGACTTGGTGATGCGTGTCATCGCGACCGGGTTGGCGCCGTTGTTCTGGAGCCACCATTTGATGCCAGCGGGGATCCAGACTGTCTCGCCGGCGCGGACGATCCGGGCCTGGTGCTCGCCGAGGAAGAACGTGACCTCACCTTCGCGCACGGTCACGGCTTCTCCCGTAGCGGAGACATCGGGCCGCGTTTGCGTGCCTGGCGCGGCCTCGATGCCGGCGCCGCCCTCGCTCGTCGGTGCCGCCTCGACCCGCTCTACTCGCAGGTACGATCCTGGCCCCTGCAGCTCGTCCTCGACTGCCCGGCCGTCAAACCAGGCCTCGTGGGCCGGCGGGATCCCGTGTTCTCGGATCGCGCTCAGCCATTCGGCGTCGTCGGGATAGCGCCCGGCCAAGTCGAGTACGAGTTCGGGTGACACTCCGAGACGCGCCATGCATGTGTGGTCGACGGGGCAGCCGAACAGGTAGGACCCGTTGGTGCCTACAAGCGTTGCTCGGGCCTTGTCGAGCATCCGCGGGATCCAGGCATAGCCGTCCAGCTCCGCATCCAGCCCGCGCGGTTCCGTGACCGTGAGAGCCTTTGCTCCGGCCAGCGTCATCATCGGGAGACGGGCGTGAATTCGGGCTGGTCGAGCAGGCGTAGCCAGGTCCCGTCGGGTTGTCTGCGGGCGACCTGGGCGCGCGCGCCGGCGCCATCTTTCGGCGGGGTGGAGGTCAGCGCGATGTCGCCGCTGATTAGTGTCGGCAGTGGCGGCTCCTGCTCGAAGTGTGGCGCCTTGGCGAGCATCTTCTCCCACAGTACGCGGATCGCATCGCGGCCCGCCGTTATCTCGCCCGGCGGGTAGGCCATAACCGCTTCACCTTCATAGAGCGCGGCGATGCCGGCTGCATCTCCGTCGTTGGCGCGCTCGACGAACAGGCGGGTTAGGTCCTCTGGCTTGAGTGCTTTCTCGTTGTCGGGCACTGGGATCCTCTCGGTCGTGGGGGACGACTCTCAAGGTCAGTATGGACTCGCACGCACTAGAAGTCCAACAGATGCTTCTACTAGGAGCTAGAATCACGGGATATGGAACTCAGGCAGCTCGAATACTTCATCGCCGTCGTCGAGGAAGCGAACTTCACGCGCGCGGCCGAACGCGTCCACATCAGCCAGTCCGGGGTCAGCGCCCAGATCCGCCAGCTCGAGCGGGAGCTCGGCGCCACGCTCATCGACCGGTCCGGGCGCACCGCCACACCTACACCCGCCGGGGCGGCGGCACTCGAGCACGCCAGAGCAGCGCTCGCATCCGCTGATGCGATGCGCCAAGTAGTCGACGACATGACCGAACTGGTCCGGGGCCGAATCGTGATCGGCATGATCGTCGGCTGCACCATCACCCCGCTGTTTGACGCGCTGGCGGCCTTTCACCGCGCCCACCCGGGCGTCGAGATCACGCTGATCGAAGGCAACTCCGACCAGCTCATCGACGGTGTACGCGTCGGCAGCACCGACATCGCCCTGATCGGAGCGCTCGGAACTCCAGCGGGCCTCGACGCGCTGACGATCATCAGCGAACGACTCGTCGCCGCCGTGCCGCTCGACCATCCGCTAGCAAGCCGTGAACGTGTCGCCCTCGCCGATATCGGCCGCTACCCGCTCGTCTGCCTGCCCCAAGGAACAGGGATCCGCGCCGTGTTTGACCAAGCCTGCCACGCCAACGGCACCCGGCCAGACATCGCGCTGCAAGCCAGCGCACCGGACGCCATCGCGGACCTCGCGATCCGCGGACTCGGCATCGCGATCCTCAGCGAGTCGATGACCGCGAAACACGACGGGCGACTAAAAGGCCTCACCATCGAAGACATCGAAGCACCCGCCACACTCGCCCTGATCTGGAAACCAACACACAGCCCGGCACTCAGAGAGCTCCTCATACACACACGCGCGGCCTTCACCGGCAACCGCCCCGCCACATCCCGGAACCGTCAAGCCAAGACACCCGTAAGCGGCAAAGCGAGCGTCCGCGGCACTCGCTCCCGCGCGCCCGCATAGGACGACGACCATGCGCCCGGGTTGAAGGCGACGCGATGCTCGCTTGCGCAGGCGAGGCAGGAGCACCGTGGGCCGCGGACTTGGATCTCGTCCGAGGCGAGCGTGAGCACCGACGTCTCACCAGACGCTCGCGTGTCGCGCAACCGAGTCAGTTGACCGCCCGCCGCTCCGCGCTCCACTTCTGCGGAGCGAGCGCGTAGCGTCACGGTTTCGTGTCTGTGGCAAACGCGCGACGGACGATGTCGTGGTGGGCGCTCCACGACTGCCACACAGCGCCGGCCCACCGTTCCGCGCGCTGTTGGTAGTCGGCGAGGTCTCGCGCCCCGACGAGATGGTTCACCGTGACTGGGCCGGGGCCAGATGAGCGGCGCAAGATCGGAAAGTCATTGACGTTCCGTAGAACGCGTCGAAACACGTCGCTAAGGCGTTCCGCGGGGATGCCCTGCTCAAGGACTGCGTAGAGACCGACGAGGTGCGCGAACACGGACTGGCGATCACGCCGGTCGGTCCCATCGCCCGGATGTTGTGCCATGTAGGCGTCCACGACGAGCCGGTGAGCCGGCGGATAGCGAAAGCGCTGCATCTCGTCGGCCTGCAACTCACCGAACGTCATCCAACAGCCCGGCGAACTGGGAACGTAGGCGTGGACCGGCCCGTCAATATCGAGGACCTGTGCACCGCACTGCGGACACGTCTTCGACTCGCGCGGCTGCATAACTGAATGCTGACACGCAGCTCGCCAACAACGAGCGCGACGCCATCTCGCCCCACTGCGCCCACCGGCCCTGATTCGCAGCAGAGGACTGCTCTACCCTCGACGCAGCGGCGCGGCTCGCAGTCCCGCAACCCCTTGCAACTCGTCGAGGCTGTCGCACGAACTGCGAAGCAGGCGTCGGATCGTGTGCAGCAACCCTTATGCCTTGGACGATTTGCAGGAGCCCGCGGACATCGTCCGCCCGTTACCGCAACCGCCCACACGAATGGCTGGGAGGGGACGCGCGCTCTTGCACGACGGGTCTACTCGGGGTGTCGTGTCGCTCGCCTGGCGCGTCGCTGCGCGCCGAGTCTTCCTGCGGCGGCCCTGTAGGCGGCGAGGTCGGCGCGCGGTCCGATCGACAGGACGGTCACGCGGTCGACTGCTTCGTCACCGGGCTCGTTTCGGAATACAAGCCTGAAGCGCGGCTTGCCATCCCAGCCGTCCTTGTCGAAGAGCACCTTGCGGCAGCCGGCGAGGATGCGCAGGTTGTAGCGCTCTCGCATTGCCTCGCCGATGCGAGGCTCGCTGTACAGGTTGCGAACGACTTGGGCTGCGGCGAGACGAACGTCGTCGTCTGGAAGGGCGGGGATGTCCTCGTCTCTGACCTCGCGCAGGACCGAGACGAGGTAGGTCACTCAGGCAGGCCGTCGGCGAGGCTCGCGTAGCCCAACTCGCGAAGCAGCTGCGTTCCGGAGATCACCTCGCCATCCGAGTCGTCCAAGCGCTGCTGCAGCAGAAGGCCGATCGCGACGTTCTCCAGTTCGTCCTCGAGCTCTTCGACAGTTGACGTCAGGTTCTCGATGCGCTCGACGGCGGCCTGGCCGTCTACCTCGGGGATCAGCCACACCCCGCCCTTGCGCTGAGGGCCGACCTCAATTGCGGAGTCCAGCAGCGAGGCGGACGGCGTGTCACGCTCCCCGAGCGACTGGACGAGCTTCGAGAAGGATGCGCGGGCCTCGCTGGTCCCCATCCGCCGCTCGGGCACGGCGCGGTGTGGTGTTGTTTGGGTTCGTGCCACGGGCAATCTCCGCTCGGGAGAAGTTGTACAACTGT
>JBEKBL010000169.1:0-4962 GCA_050015415.1 Solirubrobacteraceae bacterium | reverse complement strand
TAACCAGGTCGGGGCGATGATCAACACGACCGCGCATCCACCGGCGTCCGCCTACGCGGTCCACATCTGGCCGTTGATCTGGGGCACGCTCCTGACGGCCGGTTTCTCGGTGCTGTTCGGTCTCGCGATCGCGATCGCCACCGCGATCTTCATCGTCGACTTCGCCCCGCCGATTGTGCAGCGCACGATGAAGCCGGTGATCCGGCTGCTGGCAGCGATCCCGGGCGTCCTCTACGGGCTGATCGGAATCCTCGTGCTCGTGCCGTTCATCGAGAACAACCTGCTGACCACAGCCGAGGAGAACTCGGTCATCAACGTGATCCAGCTGACCGGCGGCGGCCTCGGCCTGACAATCCTGCTGGTGACGCTGATGATCACGCCGATCTTGACGGCGCTGATCACCGACGCCCTCGAGTCGGTCCCGCGGCCGTGGCGCGAGGGGGCGATCGCGCTCGGGCTGAACCCGCTGCGCGCGACGATCACCGTGTCGCTGCGTGCGATCCGTCCGGCGATCGTCGCCGCGACGGCCCTTGCCGCCGCTCGCGGGATCGGCGAAGCGGTCGTCGTGTCGATGGTCTCCGGCGGCAAGGCGTTTGCGCCGAACCCACTCGACGGCAAGATCTTCTTCTTCGAGCCGGTCGAGACGCTGGCCTCGGAGATCGTGCGCCAGGCCGAGAACCTCAGCGCTCCCGCAGTGCACTCGACGATGTATGCGATCGCGGCATTGCTGCTCTTCTCGAGCTTCGTCCTGTCACTCGCCAGTTATCTGATCCGGCTGCCGATGCGTCGCTACCAGGTGAGCAACTGATGGCCAGCGCAGAGCAGATGAGCGCGACGCGGCTCGCGCCACCGCCGCGACGCCGTCACGGGCGCCGAGCGCCGCTGCGCAGCTGGCGGCCGCGCGACCAGATCTTTTTTGTTCTGGCGTGGGCGGCCGGGATCGCGCTGTGCGCCGTGCTCACGGCGATCCTCGTCTTCTTCGCGGTTCAGGGCATCGAATACCTGCGGCCAAGCCTGCTCGTCACGCATCCGAGCGCGTCCGTGACCCAGTCCGGCTCGGGCGGCTTCCTCGACGCGATCGAAGGCACCGTCCTACTCGGGGCAATCGGCCTGTTGATCGCGGTGCCGGTCGGCGTGGTGACCGCCGTCTGGGTGATCGAATTTGGCCGGCCACGCTGGCTCGGGCGAATCGTCGAGTCAACGGTCGAGATAATCGCCGGCACTCCCGACATCGTGATCGCGATCTTTGGTCTGGCGTTCTTCCAGCTGGGGTTCTTCTCCTTTCTGTCGTTCGGCGAACCGGGCGGCGCATTCGGTCGGTCGTTCCTGACCGCCGGCGCGATGATGTCCTTCCTCGCGATTCCGCCGATCTACACCGCGACGCGCAACGGACTGCTGGCGACGCCCCGCCAGATGCGGGAGGCCTCCTACGCGCTCGGCAAGACGCGAATCGCGACGATCCGCCGCGTCGTCCTACCAGCCGTCCGACGCGACATCGCCACCGGCTCGACGCTCGGCCTCGCGCGGATCATCGGCGACACCGCGATCGTGATCCTGCTGCTCGGCGCGACGCTGCGGCTCCAGTCGGCGGGTTCGTTCGGGTTTCTCAGCGGCACCGGCTCGACCCTGACGAGCTATATCTTCAACAACTCGCCGGCTGGCGATGGGAATGCGCCGCAAAAGGCCTACGCTGCGGCAGCCATTCTGCTGTTGCTGGTGGTCGGACTGAACTGGGCTGTGGGTCGTGTCGGGCGGATCGGGGGGCCGCCGCTGCACCAGCCGAGCCGGAGGCTAGGCGCGTGAGCAGCGAGCGCGAGATGACGGACTTTGAGCCCGACACCGAAGCATGGAAGAATGAGCCATTGCCGATCGACAAGCTTGACTTCGACGCAGAGCTGATGGCCATCGCACCTGAACAAACCGACACCTCAGTGCGCCTCGAGCGCGCGCCAGCGACGACGGTCGAGCGCCTGCGTGTCGAGGACGTCAGCGTCTACTACGACAGGACGCCGGCCGTCAAGAGCGTCTCGCTGTCGATCCACCGAGGCGAAGTGCTCGCGCTGATCGGACCATCGGGCTGCGGCAAGACAACCTTGCTGCGAACCCTCAACCGCCTGACCGAGCTGACGCGCAACGCCAGCCACAGCGGTCAGATCCTGCTCGACGGCGACGACACCGACGAACTCGTCGACACCGAGTTGCGCTCACGCGTCTCGATGGTCTTCCAACAGCCCAACCCGTTCCCGATGTCGATCTTCGACAACGTCGCCTTTGCGCTTCGCGAGCAATCGCGCCGGCGGCCGCGTCGTCGCGAGCTCGAGCCGCTTGTCAAACACGCACTTCAGCGCGCCGGACTCTACGAGGAAGTTCGCGGCGACCTCGACCGCTCCGCGCTGCGACTGTCGGGAGGCCAGCAGCAGCGGCTGTGCATAGCTCGAGCGATCGCGCAGGAGCCTGAGATCCTGTTGATGGACGAGCCCTGCTCGGCGCTCGACCCACGATCGACGGCGGTTATCGAAGATTTGATCGTGCAGCTTCGCAAGGACCTCGCGATCGTGATCGTCACGCACAACCTTCAGCAGGCGCGCAGGATCGCCGACCGCGTCGCCTTCATGTATCTCGGGGACCTCATCGAGCTCGGCGATACGGAACAGATCTTCACCGCGCCGCGTGATGAGCAGACGCGCGAGTACATCGCCGGCGTCTTCGGATGACGCGCCGCAGCGCGACGCTGCTGACGCTCCTCGCCGCGATCGCCCTGGCAGGCTGCGAGAGCACCGAACAGGAGAGCGCAAAGATCGCGAAGAAGCTCGGCCACCAGCGAGCCTCGGCCGCAATCACCCAGATCAAGAGCGCGAACTCGAGCGTGCGCGTCGTCTCGGCCCAAATCGTCAGCTCCGCCGGCAGCGCCGCCGCAGTGCTCGAGCTGCGCAACAGCTCGAACCGCGCGCAGGCCGACGTCCCGATCCTGATCACCGCCTTCGACGCTGCCGGCAAAGCCGTGTACAGCAATTCGACGGTGGGTGCGAGCTCACCCAGCGGGGAGCTGACGCTCCTCGAAGCTCACGCAACCGTGTGGTGGGTCGACCCGAGCGTTCTGGCGAGCGGCGGTACGCCGGTGCGCGTCGTCGCGAGGATCGGCGCGCCCACAGCGAGCGCGCCGCCACCATCGCTGAGCGCGGGCAAGCTCGCCAGCGGCAGCAATTTCGTCGGGCCGGTCATCAGCGGCAGCGCGAGCAACAGCTCGCGCGCAGCCGCGGCTGACGTCACGGTCTACGCGGTCGCGCTCGCGGGCTCGCGGGTCCTCGCCGCAGGGCAGAGCCTGATCCCGTCGCTTCCAGCCCACGGCTCCGCTTCCTTCCAGGTGAACGTGGTCGGAAAGACCAAGGGAGCGACGCCAGCCGCAACGCTCGCACCGGCCCATCTCTAGATGATCCGTCCGAGCGTCGTGAGTATCTGGCGGCCAGGCGCTAGCCTGTGAAGCGGATGATGATGGTGCGCAACCGGCGCGTGATCGCCGGAACCGCGGTGCTCTGCGCCGCAGCTGCCCTAGTCCTCGCAGTTCGCTCGCCCGGCGACGCTCGTGCCCAGACAACGGCACACGTCATCGCCACGGGCCACCTAGCCAGCGGTGACGCCCCCCTCGGCGACTGGCCCGAGTTCGGCCTCAACCCGCAGCGGACAAACGCCACGGGCGCCGCGACCGGGATCACGGCCGCGAACGTCAAGCAGCTCCACGAGCGCCAGATCCACCTGCCGGGCACCGCCGACAACTCGCCGATCTTCCTCAGCAACGTCAACGTCGACGGGACCGTCCAGAACGTCGTGATCGTCACGACGATCTACGGGATCACTGCAGCGATCAACCCGGCGAGCGGACACATCCTGTGGACGTTCACGCCGCCCGGAATCGGCGCCTGGTCGGGCAGCTACCAAATCACCGTCGCGACACCGGTCGCGGATCCGAGCGACCAGTCCGTCTACACGACATCGCCGAACGGACTGGTCCACAAGCTGAGCCTCGCGAACGGCACCGAGGCAGCCGGCTGGCCGGTGCGGATCACAGTCCTGCCGGCGCGCGAGAAGCTCACGGCTGGCCTCAACATCGCCGACGGCGAGCTGCTGGCGAGTACCGGCGGCTACGACGGTGACGAGCCGCCATACGTCGGTCACATCGTCGCGATCAATCTCCAGAGCGGACAGATCGATCACGTCTTCAACACGCTCTGCGCCAGCCGCCACGTGATCATCTCCCCACCGACGTGCTCGGCGAGCGACTCGGCGATCCTCTCGCGCAGCGGACCCGTCGTGCTGCCTGGGGCAAAGCGCGTGCTGATCGCGACCGGCAACGCCCCATGGAACGGCACGACCGACTTCGGCGACAGCGTGATCGAGCTTTCGCTGCCCGACCTGCGCTTTGTGCAGGCCTATACGCCGACCGACCAGGCGACGCTCAACACCTCCGACCTCGACGAGGGCTCCGGCTCGCCCGCGTTGCTACCCGGACACCTCGCGCTGATCGGCGGCAAGGACGGACTGCTGCGATTGCTCAACCTGCGCGACCTCGACGGCCGGCGCAAGCCCTTCCCGGAACAGACCGGCGGACAGATCCAAATTCTCAGGACACCCGGCAGCGCGATGCTCTTCAGCGCTCCCGCGGTCTGGCACTCGACTGTTTTCGTCGCTGACGGCGGCGGAACCACCGCCTATCACCTTTCACACCGGCGCCTTCACGTCGCCTGGAGCAACGCGACCCACGGGACCAGCCCAATTGTTGCCGGCGGCCTGCTCTACGTGTACGACATGGATTCTGGCGGCGTGAACGTCTACGTTCCTCACAGTGGCAAGCTGCTGACGACGCTGGCGTCCGGCACGGGCCACTGGAACAGCCCGATCGTGGTCGATGGCTACGTGATCGAGCCCGAAGGCGATGCGAACGACCATGCGACGAGCGGCATCCTC
>JBEKBL010000168.1:0-4973 GCA_050015415.1 Solirubrobacteraceae bacterium | reverse complement strand
GCGCGTCACCGGCGTGAACGTCGAGGGCGACCTGAGCTCGATCACGACCGCGGGCTTCTTCGCGAAGGGCTCGAACCTCGGCACGCTGGAGGCGGCGCTCGTACTCGGTGTCAAGGATCCGAGCCAGGCGCCGGCGATCGTAACTCAGCTCGGACGACTCGCCGCCTTGATCTCGAGCTCCGATCATGCCTTCTCCGTCGGCTCACTCAGCCAGGCGAACATTCAGAGCGGCTTCACGATCAACGTCGCTAGCCTGCCGTTCACCTTCGATGTCGCGGCGGGCGGCGGGCGGATTGTCGTCGCCCTCGGAACCACTTCGCTGAACGACGCGCTGGCAAGCACCGGCCGCCTGAGCGCCAGCTCGAGCTACGCCACGGCGGCGTCGCTGCTCGGCAGCGGGATTCAGCCCGATCTGATCATCGAGCTTCCCGCCATCGCCACGCTGCTAAAGAACCTGAACGTCGCCGGCAGCGCGTCCACCGCCAAGGTCCTCCCCTACCTCGACCGCCTCGGCACAGTCGCTCTGGGCAGCGGCACGGCGAGCGGCGAGCGCCACGTTCGAATCGTCGTCAGCGGGAGCTGATCGGAGACCACGCCGCGCCTGAAAAAAAGCGTGCACAGCAAGTGCCCGTGAAGGAATGCGGCATATGATCCCGACGGGCCTGGTGGGCTCGCGGATCATGGACACAGCGCGACGAGGAAACTACAACTCCGGCGAGGACTTCGTCCTCGAGTACGGAGAGTTGCGCTTCACGTTCAACGAGGACGACTTCGGCGAGCGTTGCGAGCAGGCGGCGCTGCGCCTCGGGTTCGTCGCCGAGCGTCTGGACGGCGGCGAGCTGGAGGATCTCGTGAACCTCGCCGTCAACGGCGAGATCCAGGACCCGGCGTCGGCACTCGGCGAGCATGTGCGTGACTGCTGGTTCGAGCTGATCGGACCAGCGGAGCAGTCGCTGGTCCACTGGCTGCGGCGGCTCGTCTTCCGCGGCGCCTGGCTCGACCAGCGCGTGCGCGAGGGCGAGCTCGACATCGCCTTCGACGACCTCACCAACAGCTTCTCCTATGTGCAGCCAGAACGCGGTGGCGAGCCGATCGAGCTCACCTGCGAGCCGTCCTGGGACAAGGTCGCCTACCGCCCTTAGCGTCGGCCGCTCAGGCGGCCGACTCCGCGTCCGCCTGATCCACCTTCGCGCTGGCGCGCGGCTTGCGCGGCGCACGCGGCTTCGCCGGGGCACGCTTCGGTTTGACTTCGGCGAGCAGCTCGGAGCGCAGGGTGCCGCTCGCAGCCTCGTCGAGCGTCGCGCCTTCGCGTAGCGCGATCACGCTGGTCTCGCCGCCAAGCGGCTCGCGCGCGGTCGCGATCACGGTCAGCGATCCGGCGTCGCGTAGGTTGCGCGCCGAGGCGAGCGTACGCCGTGCCGCGGAGTCGCTGAGCCCGTCGAGAGTATCGACCAACAGCACCGCCCTGCCGCCGCGAAGCGCGACGCGTCGTCCCCGCTCGACCGCCTGCTCGACGGCGGCGTCCTGAGCGTCGCGCGCCGCGGCGAAGGTGCTGCCGGTGCCGCTGAAGTAGGGAAGCAAGCGGTATTCGCTGAGCTCTTCAGGGCGGACGCCGAGCGCGATCAGCTCCACCTCGTAGCCGTCCAGTGACGCGAGCGTCGCCGCCAGCTTGCCGAGCACGAGCGTCTTGCCCGAGCGTGAGGGCCCGCTGATCACGACGCGCGAGCCGCCACCGAACGGGGCGACACGCTCGATCTGGGCGAGCAGCTCGTCACCGGCCCCGAGCGCGAGGCGCTCCGCCGGCCAGTCGACCTCGATGTCCTCGACCCGCGTTCCGCGCACCGCCTCGTCGGCCGCCACGCCGTTGATCGTGTCGATCCTGATCAGCGACGGGTGGCGCTCGGAGCGGCGCGGTGGGCGAACCGGGCCCGAGACGCGATCACCAGCGACCAGCTCGCAGCGGCGCGCCTGTGCCGCCGAGATGTAAACGTCGCCATCGCTGTCGGGCGCGCCGTCGGGCCGGACGAAGCCGGAGCCGTTTGCGAGCAGCTCCACCACGCCCTCGACGTTGCGTGGCGGAGCCTCGGCCGGTGGCGCTCCGCGCCCGCTCGCGGGCGCTTCATCGCCCGGATCTGAGTCGCGCGTGCGACCGCGCCGCCGGCGCGGCGCACGATCGCCACGACCCGCGCTGCTCTCCTCGGGGCGTGGCGTCGCCGCGGCGCTGCCGCCCTGACGCTCGAGGATCGTCTCGACGAGCTCGGGCTTGCGCAGCCGGCGAAAGCCGTCGATCGCGAGCGTTGAGGCGAGGGCGTGGAGATCGGCCAGCGGGCTAGCCTCGAGGTCCTCGGTGGTGATGACCGACATGCTGCTCCCTTCGTGATGGGTGGCAGGCGTCCAGCGGCGTTGATGTCAGCCGTCGGCACCCCTCGCGGTCGCGCGGTCGCGCGACGCACAGTTCAGCTTACGCGCTCGCTCGGCGCCTCCGCGCGGAGCTCCTCCGCCAGCATCGCTTGCGCCGGCAGCTCCAGCTCCCCCCGCAGGGCACTGCGAACGGCGATGAAGTCAGCGGCGGCGGCGACGTCGTGGACGCGGAAGATCTGCGCGCCGGCGTCGAGGCCGTGCGCGAGCGCTGCCAGCGTGCCGGCGTCGCGCTGGCGCGGGGCGCGTCCCGTGAGCGCGCCGATGAAGTCCTTGCGCGACAGCGCCATCAGCACCGGGCGGCCTAGCTCGTGCAGTCGCGAAACGCCGCGCAGCAGCTCGATCGTCTGCGCCGGCGTCTTGGCGAAGTCGGGCCCCGGATCGACGATCACCGCCTGCTCAGCCAGGCCGCGCGCGCAGGCCACGGCGATCCGCTCGGCGAGGAACGAGAGCACGTCCTCGAGCACGTCCTCGTAGAGGTCGGGGTCCTGGAGGCGCTGTTTCGGCGCAGCTCGGGTGTGCATCACCACCAGCGCCGCGCCGCCGTCGGCGCAGACCTCCGCCAGATGCGGATCGCGAAGGCCGCTGACGTCGTTGACGATCACGGCGCCGGCAGCGATCGCCGCAGCGGCCACGGCCGGCTTGTAGGTATCGACCGAGACCATGCCGGCGAGCTCGCCGACGACGCGCTCGACCAGCGGCACGACTCGCCTGATCTCCTCCTCGACCGTGACCGGCGGCAGGTTCGTGCGCCCCGACTCGCCGCCGATGTCGATCACGTCGGCGCCGGCGCCGAGCAGCTCCGCGGCGAGCGCGACGCGCGCCTCCAGCGTCGCGTATACGTCACCATCGGAGAAGCTGTCAGGGCTTGCGTTGACGATGCCCATCAGCCACGGGCGTCGACCCAGCTCGTGGCGTCGCCCACCCGCTTCGAGCGTGACGCTCACGCGGGGAGAGCGCGCGCGGGGGCGACGCCAAAGCGCTCCGCGATACGCGCTTCCAGCACATCGGGGCGGTCAATCACAGCGTCCCAGTGTCGCAGGCCCACCGGCTCGCAGGCCCACCGGCCCACCGGTCGCACGGAGCCTCGGGTCCGACCGTCCGTCGCGATTCACCGTTACGCGCGCCTGTTGTGTGCGGCTACGGTGCGGCTAAGTACTGATCAGTCGCCCGGCGCACCTCCCGACATTCAGTTATGTGCGTCCGCGGCAATCGGCAAGGACCACGTCCGACCCGATGAAGCAGCCCGCGCCCGCACCGCCGTCTGAGCTGGAGCACGGCCCACCGCGTCCCACGCGTGCCCAGCGAGCACGGGACGCACTCGCACGCCCGTTCGGGGTGATGACCCGACCGCGCCGCGCCCGCTTACCGATCATCGCGGCGATGCTGATCGCGGTGGGCGGGACCGCAGGGTTCGCGTTCGCGGCGCGCCTCAACGCTCGAAGCGACAGCGCCCGAGCACGCACGGCGTTTGATCAATCCTCCGCGGCCATCGGCGAGACGCTCGACCTCGATCTCGAGCACGAGGCGGATCTCGAGCTGGCCGCCAATGCCTTCATCGTCGATCGCAAGACCGTCGGGGTCGCGGCGTTCGAGCAGTGGGGACAGGCGATCCAGCTGACCAGGCGCTACCCGGAGCTCACCGGCGTCGCGTGGATCTCACTGGTGCCCGCGGCGAAGCTTGCGTCATTCAAGGAGCTCGGCGGGCCCTCGCCGGGCTCGAGCGCCGCCGTGATTCCCGCGGGCCCGCGAGCGTACTACTGTCTACCCAGGCTGACGCTCAGCAAGCAGGCGAAGGTCATCCCTGTTCCAGGCCTCGACTTCTGTGCCGGCACGCAGCTGTTCGCAAGCCGCGACTCGGGTCGCCTGGAGGTTGTCGCGGACACGGTCGAGGGCAACAACGTCATCGGTCTCGCGAGTCCGATCTATCGTGGCGGCAACGTGCCCGCCACTGTCAGCGCGCGAAGGCGCGACTTCCTCGGGTGGACCGCAGTCGCGGTGGCGCCTGACGTTCTGCTGGCCGTGGCGCTTCATGATCACCCGGACACGGCTCTCGTGCTGCGCCGCGCCACCAGCACGGGTACGCTCGTGTTCAAGCGCGGCAAGGCTCCGCGCGCGGCGCAGTCCGCGACGCTCGCCGGTGCCGCAGGCGCGACGATCCAGGTCTTCGGCCCGGCGGGGGATCGCGGGATCTTCGCCGACTCGGGGGCACTCGTCCTGCTGATCGGCGGCACCGTCCTGAGCGCCTTGATCGCGCTGCTCGTTCTCGAACTGGGAACCGGCCGGTCACGCGCGATGCGTCTCGTAGAGGCACAGACGCGCGAGCTTGCCGACGAGGCGCGCGTCAGTGCTGAGGCTCGCGACGACGCCGTCGAGGCGTCGAACGCGAAGTCGGTGTTCGTTGCGACGGTCAGCCACGAGCTGCGCACGCCGCTGTCCGGAGTGATCGGCACCGCGGAGCTGATGATGGAGCACGAGCTCGACCCGGAGCTGAGCGAATACGTAGAGATCATCCGGTCATCCAGCGAAGGCCTGTTGCTCGTGATCAACGACAT
>JBEKBL010000167.1:0-4987 GCA_050015415.1 Solirubrobacteraceae bacterium | reverse complement strand
TCGTCCCGGCGGTCGTGCTGCTCGTGCCGCTCTACGTCGAGGTCGTGGACCCGCCGTTCATCCACCATTCCTTCGCCGGCAACTACTTCGCGATCTGGCTGCCCGAATCGGCGAGCGCGTTCAACGTCGTATTGATGAAGCGCTTCTTCGACAACCTGCCGCGTGAGATCTTCGAGGCGGCGCGCATCGATGGCTGCGGTCCTTTCCGCCTGTTCTTCTCCATCGTGCTGCCGATGTCGCGGCCGATCCTCGGCGTCGTCTCGATCTTCGCCATCCTGGCGTCGTTCAAGGACTACCTGTGGCCGCTGCTGGTGCTCGGCGACACGAACTCGAACCTGCAGACGGTCGCGGTGCGCCTTCCGCAAATCCAGGCCTTCACGCCGCTTGGTGACTTCCTCGCGGCTCTGGCGCTGTCGGCTCTGGTCCCGATCGTCGGCTTCCTGATCTTCCAGCGCGGTTTCCTGCGCGGAACCGGCCTGAGTGGAGCGCTGAAGGGCTGATGGCTGAGATTCACTTCGAGGGCGTCTCCAAGGTTTACGGGGACGGCACGCGCGCTGTGATCGACCTGGATCTCGCGATTGGAGAAGGCGAGTTCATGGTCTTCGTCGGGCCGTCGGGCTGCGGGAAGACGACCGCCCTGCGGATGGTGGCCGGCCTCGAGGAGATCACCGACGGCACGATCCTGATCGGCGACCGTGTGGTGAATCATGTCTCGCCCAAGGATCGCGACATTGCGATGGTCTTCCAGAACTATGCGCTCTACCCGCACATGACTGTCGCACAAAACCTCGCGTTCGGACTGAAGCTGCACAAGATCAGTAAGCCCGAGATAGAGCGTCGAGTTCACGAGGCTGCGGCGGCACTGGACCTCGAGGAGCACCTGCAGCGCAAGCCGAAGGCTCTCTCCGGCGGACAACGCCAACGGGTAGCGCTCGGGCGGGCGATCGTGCGCGAGCCGGCGGTGTTCCTGATGGACGAGCCGCTCTCCAACCTCGACGCGGCGTTGCGCGTGCAAACGCGAGGCGAGATCCTGAAGCTCCAGAAGCGGCTTCGGACGACCACCATCTACGTCACACACGATCAGGTCGAGGCGATGACGATGGGCGACCGCATAGCGGTGATGTGCGCGGGCGTCCTCCAACAGGAAGGCACGCCCGAGGAGCTCTACACTCGGCCCGTCAACACGTTCGTGGCGACGTTCATCGGCTCGCCGGCGATGAACGTCATTCCTGCCCCGGTCCTGAAGCTTGGCTCGGACTCAAGCCTCGTCGGGTTCCGGCCTGAGCACATCCGAGCCGGCCCGGCGCTAAACGGCAGCGTCGGCTTTCAGGCCGGGGTCGAGGTCGTCGAGTACCTCGGCGACGAGCAGCTCGCGCACCTCCGCGTCGGTGAGCTCTCGCTCGTGGCGAAGATGCCCGTGGCAGATCACGTCGAGCCCGGGACGGATGCGGCCTTTGCCGTGCCGCGCGAAGCGCTGTTGTTCTTCGCCGCCGACACCGGCTTCCTGACGGACCCCCCGTCGTGATCGGCGCGCACGTCCTGAAGTGCGCCACACCGACTCCGAGAAGCGACGCAATTCACCGATGATGTGTTGCCGCCACGAGGCGTCGGTCGCCCATCGCAGGCGAGGCTGGGTCGGATGAAGTTACCGGGGCCACTCGCCCTTGCCGCACTTGCAGGATGCGCCGCTGCCTTGAGCGGCTACGGTTCGGCTGCCAAGCCCCGGGTGTCCTTGGCCTCGCCTTCGTGTATCCCGAAGAGCACCAGCGTGCACGGGAAGACGGACATGCGCTACTGCGGTCCAGCGACCGCGACCTTGCTCCTCGGCGGCAAGACCTACAAGTTCAGGTATGGCCGCTGCATCAGCGACAAGGCGATCGGGTTGATTCTGGGTGTCACGCTTGGAGCGATCGACTACGGCCACCTCAAGACCAACGGTGGCCGTCCGTTGTTCCAGCTGCAAATCGACGAGCGGCCGATCGCGATCGAGACCGTGAACGCCTCATGGGGCGGCAAGTCGCTGATCTCGCTCAACACCGTGAACACGAAGCACACGGGCTCGAGGCCGCTCAGCGGGACGTTCCAGTCGTTCAAGGGGGCGTTCGACAGTGGCAAGCGATTCAGCGGGTCCTGGGACTGCGGCGGAAAGATCTACGCAGACTGAGCCGCCAGACAAATCGGCTGGTTCGGGCGATGGTGCTGTTCGCAGCCCGAAGCGCGAATCGGCTCAGGGTGGGTGGGTGTCCCCGCTGACGCAACCCGCCGACGGCGGGGCGGCCGCAGTCGCGGTCACAGCCGTCAACGACGGCTACAAATATTGCCTCTTTGCACGGGATCGCTATATGGGCACGGCTGGTTTCGAACCAGCGACCTCTCGCGTGTGAAGCGAGCGCTCTCCCACTGAGCTACGCGCCCGGCGAACTGAGGATTGTAGGGCCGCCCTCAGCCGCGCGGCCACTCACCAGGCGCCGTCAGCCGCTGACGGCGACAAACCGTTGGCCTTTGGCTCGCGAGCGCCGGATCGAGGAGGACACGACCGAGATCGCCCGCCGCGGGACGTCTGCACTACCATCCCGGCTGGACCGTGCTAGGCGGGGAGTCAGCGGTGCCCTGAACCCGCAATCCGCTATAGCGGGGCCGAATTCCCTCCCGAGGGGCCGCTCGCGCGGCAGCCCCGTCGGCTGGGGCGTTGATGGTCAGAGTCCCCCGCGGTGTCGGTTCGTGAACCAGGTCAGGTCCGGAAGGAAGCAGCCTTAAGCGGGTCCCGGCAGGCGCGGTGGGAGTTCTCTGACTTGAGTCCAAGCCGGCGAAAGGCACTGCACGAAAGGCATCGACGGAGGGTGCACGGTCCACTTTTTTATGAGCCCTTCGGGCCCTGTGAGCGAGCGCGCTTGTCATCAACCGCAGCGTTTGTAGACCAGCCAGGAGCGGTCAGAGGCGGTCAGCCTGAAACCAGGCGGCACCGCGTAGTTCTTCGCCGGGTCGTTCAGGTCGAGCAGGTAGATCTCACGCACCGCCGCGCTTGCGGGCGCGAGGAACGTCCCGTGCGCGATCTCCCGGGTGACGATCTTCGCGGGGCTCGTGTGCAGCTCGAGCGCGACCAGCGGGATCGGCGTGTGGTAGGGCACACCGACCAAGCCGCAGCGCAGCGTGACCACGTGACGCTCGGTCAGGGCGATCAGGTCGTTCTCGACCTTGAGCTGGGCTGAAAGGCTCTGCTTCTTCGGGTTGCTGCTGTCGAACGTTTGGTGCAGGCGCGTCGCGTTCCAGGGGATGAACACCGCGATCGCGATCACGCAGACGACCGACCCGGCCTGCCACAACCGGCGCCGAGGATGGTCGGCCGCCAGCGAGCGCCAACCGAACAGGCCGGCTCCGGCGCAGATCGCGAGCAGCGAGACGAGCACGAACGTGTAGCGATCATCGATCGGGAGGCCCGAGCTCGCGACGATCGCGAATGCGACGAGCGCCACGATCCCGGCGCACAGCCCGAGCCAGATCCGCGAGCGCAGCAACCACAGCGACAGCACGCCCCCGATTGCCGCGGCGATCAGGCCGTCCGGCCCGAGCACCTCGCCAAGCCGCCGCGCCCCGGTATACGGGAACTTGATCAAGCCGGTCGGCCGCTTGAGCTGCGTCGCGGTGCTTTGCGTGTGGTTCAGCGACCACAGCAGCTTCCCGGTGATCGCGAGATCGGAGGCCAGCCAGAGGACGGGCGCGGCCGCCACGAGCACGGCCAGGCTGACGCGCCCGCGCCAGTCCCGTCTCGGGAACAGGTAAACCCAATAAACCCCGGCAAAGAGCCAGGCCTCGGGCCGCAGCAACCCCGCGACGTCGAGCAGCACGATCACCGGCCACCCGGCTCGCCGCCGCCGCGTCTCCACCAGCAAGGCCGCCAACACAAGGCACGTGAACGGGATGTCCACGTAGGCCCTAACCCCGTAGCTCAAAACCTCATAGCGCGAGATCAGCAGGGCCGCAGCGGCAAGCCCCACAGGCCAGGAGAACCAAGCGCTGCCGAGCCGAAAGACGAGGTAGGGGAGGGCGGCAAGCGCGATGTAAGCCACCGCAAGAACGATCCCGAGGGTCGCGGCCGCACCCAACGGCGACAAAACCAGCCCGACCAACTCCGCCAGTGGATGGGGCGTCGGCGCCAGCGCCACATCGTAAGTCGGGACCTGCCCGCGCCCGAGCTGCTGACCCCAGACGAGCGAGTAGAGCGTGTCGTAGTTGGGGAAGCCGAACGGCAGGATCAGCCGCAGCACGAGCGCGCCGACGAGGATCCAGGCCGCCGCGATCAAAGCCCGCGTGCGCTGCATCGCTCGCACGCTACTGCGTCTCGGAGGCGCTGGCGCAGCGGGGTAGACTCAACTTTCCGTGTCCGCTGGTCCCTCGCTCTACCGTCGCCACCGCCCGCGTACCTTCGCCGAGGTGGTTGGTCAGGACCACGTGGTGCGGACGCTCAGCAACGCCGTCGAGCGCGACCGCATCCACCACGCCTACCTGTTCGTCGGCTCGCGCGGCACCGGCAAGACGTCGATGGCGAAGATCCTCGCGGCGTGCCTGAACTGCGAACGCGGCCCGACGATCGACCCGTGCGGCGTCTGCGAGTCGTGTACGTCGATCGCCTCGGCGACCTCGCTCGACGTTGCCGAGATGGACGCCGCCTCCTCGAACTCGGTCGATGACATCCGTGCGCTGCGCGAGTCGGTCGGCTTCGCGCCGATCTCCGGACACCGCAAGATTTACATCCTCGACGAGGCGCACATGCTCTCGACGGCGGCCTGGAATGCGTTTCTCAAGACGCTCGAGGAGCCGCCGCCGAACACGCTCTTTGTCCTCGCGACCACCGACGCTCAGAAGGTCCCGGCGACGGTCATCGACCGCTGCCACCGCTTCGACTTCCAGCGACCGAGCGTCGAGCAGATCACAATTGTCCTGCGGCGTGCCGTAGCCGCGGAGTCGATCGTCGTCCCCGAGGAGGCGC
>JBEKBL010000166.1:0-4989 GCA_050015415.1 Solirubrobacteraceae bacterium | reverse complement strand
AGCCGCGCGCAACCCTTGTCGTCGTGACCGCGCGGGAGCGCGGCGCGGCACTCTCATTCCGCAACATCGATCGCGTGTCCGTCCTCGAACCTAGCAGCGTGGGCGTCGCCGATATCGTTGGTGCGGCATCGCTCCTGTGCTCGGATGCGGCACTCGCGGAGCTGACCGCACGCGCTGCTGGGACCGGCGAGGTTGCCGGGGACGCAGCTGACGCCGCGCCCTCCCCGCCGGCTAAGCGCGCGGCTGCCGCACGTGGCCCTGCCGCGTCTGTCCAGGCCACTGCGGCTGCGGCTACCGGCGCCGCATCGTCCTCGCCGGCGGAAGCGACCCCTGCCCCGCGCAGCCGTGCCGGCTCGGCGAAGGCGGAGACGTCCACCGTGAAGGCCAAGGCGCCCGCAAAGCCAAAGGCGGCCGCTGCAGTCCCGGCTGGCGCCGCTTCGTCCGCACCGAAGACTCCTGCCACGCGAAGCCGCGCCGCTGCCAAGCCGGTTGTCGAGTCCAAGGCCTCGACGAAGCCCGCCGCTGCGGCAACCAAACCCAAGGCCACGAAGCCCAAACCCGCCCCGCGCGGTAACACGACGCCTGCAAAGCGCGCCCCGGCCAAGGCGCGCAAGCCCGCTGAGGACTGATCGTGGAGCACGCCCAGGTGATCATTCGGCCCGTCGTCTCTGAAAAGAGCTACGTGCTCGCGGCTGCCGGCAAGTACACGTTCCGGATCCATCCGGACGCGCACAAGACTCAGGTGCGCCAGGCGGTGGAGGCGATGTTCGCCGTGCACGTCGAGGACGTGCGCACGATTTCGGTGCGACCGAAGCCGAAGCGGCGCGGGGTGACGCGCGGGAAGACGCGCGCTTGGAAGAAGGCGATCGTGCAGGTCCGCTCGGGCGAGACGATTCCGATCTTCGCCGGTCTCGAGGGAGTGCAGGGCTGATGCCTGTTCGCAAGCCAAAGCCGACGAGTCCGGGGATGCGGTTCGTCTCCTACTCGGACTTCGCCGAGGTCACGACCGACAAGCCGGAGCGCTCGCTCGTCGAGGGCCTGACGAAAAGCGGCGGTCGCAACTCCTACGGTCGCAAGACCTCACGTCACCGCGGCGGCGGCGCTAAGCGTCTCTATCGCAAGATCGACTTCAAGCGACGGAAGGACGGCGTGCCGGCGCGCGTCGCGGCGATCGAGTACGACCCGAACCGAACCTCTTACATCGCCTTGCTGCACTATGCGGACGGCGAGAAGCGCTACATCCTTGCGCCCAACCGACTGACCGTCGGCATGACTGTGATGTCGGGCGAGGAGGCGGAGATCGCGGTTGGCAACTGCATGTCGCTGACGAAGATGCCGACCGGTACGGTCGTTCACAACGTCGAGCTCCAGGCCGGCCGCGGTGGCCAGCTCGGCCGATCGGCGGGGACTTCGATTCGGCTGATGGCGAAGGACGGCGACATGGCCACGCTGCGACTTCCCTCGGGCGAGATGCGGCTCGTGCGCGCCGAGTGTCGCGCCACTGTCGGCGTGCTCGGGAACGCCGACCACCAGAACGTCAAGATCGGCAAGGCCGGCCGCAAGCGCCATCTCGGCGTACGACCGCAGACGCGTGGCACCGCCATGAACCCGGTCGATCACCCGCACGGCGGCGGCGAGGGCTCAACGACGCCCGGGCGTCATCCGGTCACCCCGTGGGGTGTGCCGACGCTCGGATACCGCACACGCAAGAAGGGCAAGGGCTCGGATCGCTACATCGTTCGCGGCCGGCGCCGCGGGAAGGGTAAGCGATGAGTCGTTCGAGCAAGAAGGGGCCCTACGTCGAGGAGCGCCTGCTCGCGCGTGTCAACGCGATGAACGCGGCCAACACAAAGCAGATGCTGAAGACCTGGTCGCGAGCATCGACGATCTTTCCCGAGATGGTCGGGCACACGATCGCGGTCCACGACGGACGCAAGCACGTTCCGGTCTTCGTCAGCGAGTCGATGGTCGGTCACAAGCTCGGCGAGTTCGCTCCGACCCGCACATACCGCGGCCACGCGGGCTCAGGGAAGGTCAGGTAGCCGATGGCTGATGCAGACGAGCCGAAGCCGCCGCGTCGGCGCAAGGCTGCGGGCGACCCTGACGCGTCGTCGTCCTCGGCGAAGAAGCCGCCGACTGCGCGCAGCCGTGCTGCCGCGGAGAAGACTGCGGGCGCGTCTGAGAAGCCGGCCGCGAGGCCGGCTCGTGCCGCTGGCAAGAAGACCGCGACGGAGCCGGCCGCTGAAGCCAAGCCGACCGCGACGCGCGCTCGTGCCGCAGCGAAGCGGACCGCGGCTGACGAGGCTGGCGAGGCGAAGCCGAAGCGGACGCGGGCCGCGGCGAAAAAGCCCGCTGGTGAGCCTGCAGTCGCCAAGGCGGCTGCGGAGGTCGCCAAGGCGGCCGCGCCGGCCGCCGCCAAGACCCGTCGACCGGTGCGTCGAGGTGCGCCGGCCAAGGAATCGGCCAAGCCTGTTCCGGTGGCGTTCACGGTCAGGGCGCAGGCCCGATACGTTCGCTCCTCGGCGCGCAAGGCGCGGCTCGTCTGCGACCACATTCGTGGCAAGTCGGTGCCTGAGGCCCGCGCCCTACTGGCGTTCGCGCCGCGCGGCGTCGCCAAGGACTGGGCGAAGCTGCTCGATTCGGCGATCGCCAACGCCGAGAACAACCACGAGCTCGTCGGCGACGAGCTGCACGTCACCACGGTCTACGCCGACGAGGGGCCGACACTGAAGCGCTTCACGCCGCGCGCGATGGGTCGCGCGACGCCGATCCACAAGCGCACGAGCCACCTGACGATCATGCTCGGGCCGAAGGAGTAGCGATGGGACAAAAAGTTCATCCCGAGTCGATGCGTGTCGGCTACATACACGACTGGCAGTCGAACTGGTTCAACGAGCGCAACTTCGCCCAATTCCTTTTCGAGGACATCAAGATCCGCGATCACATCACGCGCAAGCTCGCGCACGCCGGCCTCTCGGACATCACGATCAAGAAGAACTCCAACGAGGTCGAAGTGAACATCCGCACTGCCCGGCCCGGCATCGTGATCGGCAAATCGGGGACGGAGGTGGATGCCCTGCGCAAGGATCTCCACCGCATCACCGGCAAGCAGATCAAGGTCAACATCCTCGAGATCAAACGCCCCGAGCTGGACGCCAAGCTCGTCGCGCAGTCGATCGCCGAGCAGCTGCAGAACCGGGTGGCGTTCCGCCGCGCGATGAAGCGCGCGCTGACGAGTGCCATGCGCTCGGGAGCGAAGGGTGTGAAGGTCCAGGTGTCGGGTCGGCTAGGCGGTGCCGAGATGGCGCGCACCGAGGCGTACTCGGATGGCCGCGTGCCGCTCCACACGATGCGAGCCGACATCGATTACGGCTTCTACGAGGCGCGCACCACCTTCGGGCGGATCGGCGTCAAGTGCTGGATCAACAAGGGCGAGATCATGCCCGAGGGCTACACCGGCGCCGACCTCACCGACATGAGCGCACCGCCGCCACCAGGCAGCGATCGCGGCGATCGTGGTGAACGCGACGGCGGTGGGCGCGGCCGCGGCGGGGGATCGGACGGACCGGGTGGCGGTCGCGGCGGACGCGGCGGACGCGGCGGGCGCGGCGGACGTGGCGGCAGCGGAGGCCCAGGCTGATGCTTGCTCCGAAGCGTGTCAAGCACCGCAAGCAGCACCGCGGCAGGCGGGGCGGGGTCTCGCGCGGTCAGGTGAAGGTTCAGTTCGGTGAGTATGGGCTGAAGTCGCTCGAGGCCGGCTGGCTGACCAACCGGCAGATCGAGGCCGCGCGCATCGCCATGACCCGCAAGATCCGCCGTGGCGGAAAGGTGTGGATTAACGTGTTTCCAGACAAGCCCGTGACGAAGAAGCCGGCCGAGACCCGGATGGGCTCCGGTAAGGGGTCACCCGAGGGTTGGGTTGCCGTGGTCAAGCCGGGTCGGGTCATGTTCGAGCTCGCCGGCGTGCCCGAGTCGCTCGCACGCGACGCGATGCGCCTCGCCGGCCACAAGCTGCCCGTCAAGACGAAGTTCGTTTCCCGCGAGGACTGATTGATGGCGACCTCCGCAAGAGACCTCCGGGATTACAGCGATGCCGAGCTCGCCGCGCACGTTGCGAGCGCGCGCCGGGAGCTGTTCGGGCTGCGCTTCCAGAACGCGACGGGGGAGCTCGAGAACACCGCCGGCCTGCGCGCCGGCCGCCGAGCGATCGCCCGCGCAATGACAATCGAGCGGGAGCGCAAGCTCGGCGCTGAGCACGAAGAGAGCTGACCATGGCTGACGAAGAGACTCAAGACGAGGCGAGCGAGCTCGCCGCAGACGCGGCCCCGGTAGCCTCCGAGGAGCCGGCAGCCGAAGCAGAGCAGACGGCCGATGAACAGCCGGCGGCTGAGGAGATCACCGACGCCGCTGCGGCTTCCGAGGAACCAACGGCAAGCGCAGACGAAGCCGGTGGCGACACGGAGCCCGAGGAGGAACCGGTTTCGGAGCAAAGCTCCGAAACCGCGTCCGACGAGGTCGTGCCCGGCAACCCGAAGGAGCGTCGTCGCCTCGCCCGCCAGCGCGCGGCCGCTCCGCCTGCCACATCCCGCACCCCGGAGCAGCGCCAGGAGGAGCGCGATGCCCTGCGTGCGAGTAACGCCAAGGCTCGCTCGCACCGGCGCCACAAGGTGCGCGCGAAGAAACCCGCGGCGACCGCGGCCGTGGAAACCGCTGAGGTCCAGGCGCGCGGCACGCAGAAGACCCGTCAGGGAATCGTCGTCTCGGACAAAGCGGCGAAGACGATCACCGTTCGTATCGATACCTCGCGCCGGCACCTCCGATATCAGAAGATCGTTCGCAGCTCGAAGACGCTGCACGCGCACGACGAGCATGACGAAGCGCATGAGGGCGACCTCGTGCGCCTCGTCGAGACGCGCCCGCTGTCGGCGACCAAGCGCTGGCGGCTGGTCGAGGTCGTGGAGCGGGCGCGATGATCCAGAACGAGACACG
>JBEKBL010000165.1:0-5052 GCA_050015415.1 Solirubrobacteraceae bacterium | reverse complement strand
CGCCGTCCTCCGCCGGTACGCCGAGGTTGTAGAGGCCGATCCGCTTGGCGGTTTCGACGAGCGGGGCGCGCTCCTCAGCGCTGAGCTCGCTCGCGTCGGGGTCGAGCGTCATCTCGAGTGGCAGGATCTGCTCCGTCACGAACCGGCGCACCGTCAGGCACAGCTCGCGCTGCTCTTCGGTGGGCGCGAAGTACATGCGGAGCGCTGGCCTCAGCGGAGCGCGACGACGCCGGGTGGCGCGTCGGCGAGCAAGACGGTGGGTAGCTCGGCGCTGCGCGAGCGCAGGAATTCACCGAGACTTTTGGCCTGGGCGTCCGGGCGGGTCGTGGCCGCGACACCCTCTCCGAGGATGCCGTGAACGACGAAGTTGAGCGCCCGCAGATTGGGCAGCTCGTAGCGGTCGATCCGAAGCTCTGCGGTCTCCGGCAGCAGCTCGTGCAGTCGCTCGCTGGTCAGGAAGTGGGCCAGCCAAACGTAGGCCTCATCCGAGCGTGCCCACACGCCGACGTTGGCGTTTCCGCCCTTGTCCCCCGATCGTGCACCGACCAGCAGGCCGAGCGGAGCACTCTGCGTCGCCCCGCTCGCCCAGTCGCGCGCGCTCGTTGGCGCCGGGGGACGCAACGGGGTGTCCGGCGCGCCCGCCACGGGCGCACACGGCAGCTCGATCGGTTCCTCGCCGGCCACGACAATCCGCTGTGTCACAAGTGATGCCGGCACCAGAGTCGGCCACATCACGCCGTACTCCGAGGCCTGCGGGCTGACGATCTCGTTGTAGTTGCCGGGATAGATCGCAAGCCCGATTCCGTTGACAGCGGCCGCGAAGCGCCGCCCAACGGCTTCGGCATCCTGATCCTTGACCGTGATGATCAGCTTCGCCGTTGCCTCGTCGCCTCGGTCGGCGTCCGTTCGGTCGCTGCGAATCAGGCGCACATCGGTCGATTCGAAGCGCTCGCGGCCGCCCAGCGCGGCGAACACGGAGTCGATCGCGAACTGCGCTTTGGCCTCGATGTCGAGGCCCGTGAGCATGCACGTGTAGCTGTTGCGAAAGCCTCCGTGGTAGTTGATGCAGACCTTCAGGGTGTCGGGCGCCGGCGAGCCCTTCTGTCCGCTCAGGCTGACACGGTCATCGCCGAGGTCCTCGATCGTCACGCTGTCAAAGTGCGCGATGACATCGGGGTTCAGGTATGCGGGGCTGCCGATCTCGTAGAGCAACTGGGCTGTCACCGTGCCGCGCGAGACCTGTCCCGGCGTGCCGGGATGCTTGGTGATGATCGAGGACCCGTCAGGATGGATCTCGGCGAGCGGGAAGCCCGGGCGCACGGGGTCGGCGATCTCCTGGAAGAACGAGTAGTTGCCACCGCAGACCTGCGGCCCGCATTCGATCGCATGTCCGGCCAGCACCGCACCGGCGAGCGCGTCCCAGTCGTCGCGCGCCCAGTCGAAGGCCCACGCGGCCGGCCCGACGACCACTGACGCATCCGTGACGCGCGGGCAGATGACGATATCCGCGCCGCAGCGCAGAGCCTCGACGATCCCCCACGCGCCGAGGTAGACGTTCGCCGTGATCGGCTCCGCTTCGAGCTCGGAAAGCTTGCGGCCGCTGTCCATGTTGCGCAGCTCGAGTCCTTGCGCGAGCCACTGACCGAGCTGCTCGGAGACGTCGTCACCCTCGATGTAGGCGATCTTTGGCTTCAGTCCAAGCTTGTCGGCGACCTCCTCGAGCTGTTGCGCGAGGCCTGCCGGGTTGAGCCCACCGGCGTTTGCGACGACCTTGACGCCGCGATCGAGGCAGGTCCCGAGGACGCCTTCCATCTGGCCCAGAAACGTTCGCGCGTAGCCCTCGTCGGGGCGTCGCTGGCGAGTCTTCCAGAGGATCAGCATCGTCAGCTCGGCGAGGTAGTCGCCGGTCAGGAAGTCGACCGGTCCGCCGTCGAGCATCTCCCGCGCTGCGCTCGCGCGGTCGCCGTAGTAGCCCGAGACGTTCGCAACCCGCAGTGGCTCGATGCGGCTCATGCCGGCGTTCTCCCATTGCCGGCCGCCTCGTCGCTGGCCTCGCTCGCGAGCCAGTCGGGCGGAATCTCGATCCGCGCTGATCCGCTCACGCAGGTCTCGCCGTCGGAGCCGCGCGTTTCGATCAGCTCGAGCGCGATCGCAGCGTGAGCATCGTCGAGTCGTTGCACCGCCTTAACCGTTCCGAGGACGGTCAGCGTCTCGCCGGCGATTGCGAAGCGGCGAACGCGCAGGCCGAGCTCGAGCAGCCGCCCACTCGCGCCGATCCAGTCGGTGCAATAGCGGGCGAGAAGCGCGCCGTGCAGGTGGCTCTGGACGAGCACGTCGGGATAGCCCTCCGCGAGGGCGTAATCCTTGTCGTAGTGGATCCGGTGCGTGTTCCAGGTCGCCGCGCTGTAGCGAAAGACCTGCACAGTCGACGTCTCATACTCCGTGGCCGCCAGCACGCTGCCGGCTCGCAGCGCCCCCTGACGCGCCTCGGTCTCCTTGCCGGCGCTCATCGCAGCAACACGGTTCGCACCGTCTCCAGGAGTGAGTCGCCCGCGGCATCGCGGTAGTGGTCGCTGTAGTGCACGACGAGCATTAGGCCCTGGCTCGACTCGCGCTCGCTGACATCCGCGAGCGTTGTCGTGCGGGTCACGACCGTGCCGGCGACGACCGGTCGCATGAAGGTCATCTCCTCACCTCCCCCCATCACCCGCACGCCCTTTGCCGGTACTCCGGGGAGGTGCGTGTCGGCCTCGGTGCCGTCTTCGCGCAGCCGCTCGTAGGGCGCACCCGGTCCCCAGTTGATCACTGCCGCGATCAAGTTCGGCGGCGCGAGGACGTCCGCGTGTCCTTGGGCGCGAGCGTAGACCGAATCGCTGTACAGCGGGCTCGTCTCACCGATCGCCGCGGCGTAGCGCCTGATCAGTACGGCGGTGATCTCGCCGAGCTCCTCGACATGCTCGACGCCACGCTCGGCTTCGAGCGCCGCGATGAGAGCTTCATCAATCGCCATTCCCGTCCTCTCGTTCGGAGGCCGTGAGCGCCGTGCTGAGCCCGTCGAGTACCGCCGAAGTGTGTTCGCCGAGGCTCGGGACAGGCCCGGCCGGGCGCGACGGATGGTTCGCGAGGCGGACCGGGGAGGCGAGCGTGTAACTGTCGGCACCGTCTGCGCCGCTACGGTGTTGGAGCATCGGCGCTGGCCGCTCAAGCTCCTCGGCGACGAGTTGGGCGACGGTCCTCACCGGCGACGCGGGAACGCCCGCAGCCTGCAGTGCTGCGGCGGCCTGCTCGCTCGTCAGTGACGCGGTCCATGCGCCAACTACCTCATCAATCTCCGCGATCCTCGCGACGCGGCCCGGCGAGGTTGCGAGGTCCGGATCGTCGCGCAGGTCCTCGCGGCCGATGAGCTCACAGACACTCCGCCAGTGCGGTTCGCTGATGGCGAGGATCGCGACCCAGCCGTCGCTCGTGCCGTAAACGTTGTACGGCGCCTCGCGCATCCCGCCGTGATGGTTGCCTGTGCGCTCGGGCGCGTGCTCGGGGTCTGTCAGCCAGCCGGAGATGTTCGAGGCCAGCGCGGGGATCACGGCGTCCTGGAGTGAGACGTCGAGCAGCTGGCCTAAGCCGGTGCGGTCGCGTTCGCGCAGTGCGGCCAGCACGCCGAGCGCGAGGTGAGTGCCGCCGAGGAAGTCCGCTAGCGACGGGCCGCAGCGCATTGGCGGGCCATCCGCGTAGCCGTTGACCGACATCGCCCCCGAGCTTGCCTGGACCGTCAGGTCCATGCCGCGCTCGTCGTGCCTCGGCGTGTCGTCGCTGTAGGCCTTGAGCGAGGCGTAGATGATCCGCGGGTTGATCGCCGAGACCGCTGCATAGTCGATCCCCAGCGTCGTCGTCGTTCCGGGTGCGAAGTTCTCGACGAGGACGTCGGCGCTCCGGACGATCGCGAGGAACGCCGCGCGGTCGTCCGCCGACTTGAGGTCCAGCGTCACCGACTCTTTGCCGCCGTTCAGCAGCTGGAAGGCGTACGGATCGGCGGTCGCGGTCGCGCCTGCGCCGGAGCGCAGCGGCTCGCCGCGGCTCGGTGCCTCGATCTTCAACACCCGCGCGCCAAGGTGCCCGAGCAGCAGGCCGCAGTATGGACCGCCGTAGACCTGCCCGAGGTCGAGCACGGTGATCCCTTCGAGTGGGCGGGGCAGCGGCGCGTTCATGCCAGGTAGGTACCGGCCACGTCGGCGTGGTCGATCTCCTCGGTGGTGCCGGAGAGCACGATCTGGCCCCGACTGAGGACGTAGGCGTAGTCCGCGATCTCCAGCGCGCGGCTCACATACTGCTCGACCAGCAGCACAGATACTCCCTCGGCTGAGATCCTCGCGAGGATCTCAAAGACCTGGTTTACGAGCTTCGGAGCGAGCCCCATCGACACCTCATCGACGAGCACGACCTGGGCCTCGGACAGGAATGCACGCGACAGCGCGAGCATCTGCTGCTCGCCGCCGGACAACGTGCCGGCGGTCTGGTTGAGGCGCCCGCCGAGGATCGGGAAGATCTCGACGACGCCCTCGATGCTCGACTTCTCGGCCCAGGTCGGGCGAAACAACTGGAGGTTGTCGCGCACCGAGAGCGAGCGGAAGATCCCGCGCCCCTCCGGGATCAGGCAGATCCCTGACTTGGCGCGCTGCTGCGCCGAGCGCTCAGTCACATCGCTCAGATCGATCATGACGTGGCCGCTCCCCGCCTTCAGGATCCCGGCGGCGACCCGCAACAGCGTGCTCTTGCCGGCTCCGTTTGCGCCGAGCAGCGTCACGATCGAGCCTCTGTCCACGGCGAGGTTGACGCCGCGAAGCACGTCGCCTTCGCCATAGCCGGCGAAGACGTCGCGCAGCTCGAGCACCGTCGTCGATTCTGGGGCGGCCGCTGCCGTCATGCCTGTAGCGCCACGTCGCCGAGGTAGGCCGCCTGCACCGCTGCCGACTCGCGCGCCGATGCCGGCGTGCCCTCGTGGATCAGCTTGCCGAAGTCGAGCACGTAGAGCTCATCGCAGACGCGCATCGTCAG
>JBEKBL010000164.1:0-5895 GCA_050015415.1 Solirubrobacteraceae bacterium | reverse complement strand
GGGACGGCTGCCTGCGGAACAGGGGCGCAGGCCATCGTCACCGCCGGCTATCAGGCCGCGGGCGACACGATCTACGAGGGGGAACTCGACTCGCCCGAGGTGACAGACGACCTCCGGCATGTGACGAGCTCCAACAGCCTCGCGGCTGCGGTTGCCGACGGCGATCAGGCGGTCGTCCGCGCCGAGACCCACAGGATCGTTTACACGCGCCATTGGCACATCGTGCGGCTACGCGTCATCTCGCTGTCCGGCCGCGTTCTTGCGGACGTTGGCGGACCGTACGTGTTGGCTCCGGTGACCGGCCAGATCACCTACCACGGCACGCTCGTCGGTCGCTTCGTGATGAGTGTCCAGGACGACCTCGGATACGAGAAGCTCGTCACCCGCTTCACCGGCTTGCCGATCGAGCTCTACCGCAACGGCGCGCCACTCATGGGTCGAGATTTCCCGGCGCGCCAGGCACCGGACCATTTGCTCGCGCAGGGCACGCCGATCACCGTGAACGGTGCCAAGTTCGTGACCCTCACCTACCCTCTGCTTGCCTTCCCGACCGGCCAAATCGAGGTGATGCTCGCGATCCCGGCAGCGAGCGCAGCGCTCGCGCAGGCGAGTTGCGCGGAGGTGAACGCGCAGACCTATGGCGAGATCTCGGTCCACCTCGCGATGCTGATCAACGTACGCGACCGCGCCGGCACCTATGTGATGCTGGACCACGAGTTCGACCCCGACAAGCTCACCTTCGTGCGCAGCGGCTCGACGCAGCTCGCCGGCTCCGACGGCCTGCCCGGCCCAGCAGCCATTCCTGACGCTGGCAGCATCAGCTACGAGGGACAGGTTTGGCTCGTTTACTCCTTCCTCGCAAGGCACTCGATACGCGTCTACATCCTGTTCCCTGACGCGACGGCGGGCGCTACAGGCGCGAGCGGATCAACCGGTGCGAGCTAGGCGACGGTGCCACCGTTAGGCTCCCGGCCATCGGATCCCGCCTGCAAGCCTCGCTGTTGACGATCTGCCTCGCCGCCGCAGGGGCGGGCGTGCTGTTCGCTGCTGCTGGCCCCGCCGCCATGGCCGCGGGGCCAGCAGGTAACGGTTGCGGCGGCGCGACAGCCGGCGTCGTCGCTGGGATCGACGACGGGATTGCCCATCAGATCTACGACGAGGAGCTGATGAGCACGGAGGTGAGCGCCGACCTCTTCCGCGTCACGAGCTCGATGGCGCTTGCCAGCGCAGTCGCGAGCGGCGATCCGGCGATGGTGCGAGCCGCGACGCACGAGATCGTTTATACGCCGGTTTGGCACATCGTGCGCCTGCGCGTGCTGTCGACCTCGGGCCAGCTGCTCGCCGACGTCGGAGGGCCATACGTGCTGGCGCCCTTGACCGGCCAGATCAGCTACCAGGGCAAAGTCGTCGGGAGCTTCGTCATGAGCGTGCAGGACGATCTCGGCTACAAGAAGCTCGTCAACCACATCGCCGGAGTGCCGATCGAGGAGTACCTCCACGGCAAGCCGCTGATCGGGACGTTCAAGCAGCCGCCGAGCAGCCCGCCCGCCAGCGGTCCGTTGACCTTCCAGGGCATCCACTACGAGGTCGACTCCTACACGCTTGGCGCTTTCCCGACGGGTGGCCTGCGGATCGCCGTACTGGTGCCGTCGCCGTCGGCGTCGCTCTCGGCGCTGAGCTGCCAGCGCGTGCGGTTGGCGACGCACGCCGCAATCGTCGATCGCGTCGCCACAGGTCTGATGCTTTCGGGACACAACATCTATTCCAACCAGCGCCTGTTCGTCTCTCAGGCCTACGACTACGTGCACCTACCGGTCTTCATGTTCAAGGGCAGGCACGAGGCTTTCGGAACCAACCGGCTGAAGGGTGTCACCGCGCCGGCGCCCACGAAGCTCGCAGGTGCCGGCGAGGTGAGCTACGACGGCTCGAGATGGCTTGTGGCTGCGCTCAGGCCTTTCCCGCCCGACTGGATCTACGTGCTCGAGCCCGCGAGCGTGTCGGCGACGACAGGCGCCACCAGCGGCGCCACAAGCACCACGGGCGCCACGGGCGCCACCGCGTCGTGACGGCCTGAGCTGAAACTGGCGAGCGCCCTCTCGGCGCTCCGTCCGTGTAGGCCAACCCTGATGTCGCCGCAGCCGTCGTGCCCGGCGGCTACCCTCTCGGGCGCTGGCTCCCGCGGGTTTACGCGACGCGCTCGCGGGCCGAGCCACGCCACTGCGCATGGCGACGATCAACCCCAGACCCGGCCCCGCAGTCGAGCGGCCACCGGGCAACGGCTCACCGCGCAGTCGCCGTGCGACAAGCGCGCGGCCGGAGCACTTCGGACTCGCGGCAATCCTCGCGCTGTCCTGCCTACTCGAGTTTTACAAGCTCGGCCAGAACGGCTACGCGAACCTTTACTACTCGGCCGGCGTCAAGTCGATGTTGCGCTCGCTGCACAACTTCTTCTTCGTGTCGTTCGACCCGGCCGGGCTTGTTTCGGTCGACAAGCCGCCGCTTGGCCTCTGGCTGCAGGCGACGAGCGCCAAGATCTTCGGCTTTGCGCCGCTGCCGCTGCTGATTCCCGAAGGTGTCTGTGCGGTGTTGGCGGTCGCGCTGATGTACTTCATCGTCGCGCCGCGACTCGGCGCGCTCGCCGGCCTGCTCAGCGCGCTTGCGCTGGCCGTGTTCCCGTCGTTCGTCGCCGTCTCGCGCGACAACGCCCTCGATCCGCTGCTGCTGTTGCTGATGCTCGCGGGCTGCGGGCTGGCGCTGAAGGCGATCGAGTCCGGGCGGACGCGCACGCTGATCGCCAGCGCGCTGTTCGTCGGCCTCGCCTTCAACACGAAATCACTCGCGGCGCTGCTCTGCATCCCCGGGATCGCGCTCGGCTACGTGATCTGCGCGCCGACGCCCCCATGGCGGCGGGTCGCCCAGCTCGCGCTCGCCGCGGTCGTCCTGGTGGTCGTGTCACTGTCGTGGTCGCTCGTCGTCGACGCGACGCCGGCGTCCCAGCGCCCCTACGTCGGCAGCTCGAGCAACAACAGCGAGCTTGGCCTTGAGTTCGGCTACAACGGCCTCGGCCGGACCGGCGGCCAGGTCGGCGGGCCGCCATGCCCCGAGGCCTACCCGGCACCGACCTCCGACATCCCGATCTTCCGCCCAGCGAGCACCACAAACCCGATCGCGCACGCTGCGAGCGCCGGCTCGACCGGCGTTGCCGGGGTGACCGTGCGCGACCCCAACCCGGTCCCCTTCGGGAGCTGCCCGAGCCCGCTTCGGATCTTCGGCGTCGGCCTCGGAGACCAGGGCGGCTGGACCGTCCCGCTCGCTGTGATCGGCCTGCTCGCGCTCGTCTTCGCGCTCGGCAGCCTGCGCCTGCGCGCGACCTGGCGCGATCCCCGGACCGCCTACCTGTTCGTCCTCGGTGGCTGGTTCGTGCTCGAGCTGCTGGCGCTCGACTTCTCCAAGGGCATCGTCCATCCGTATTACGTCTCGGCCCTCGGGCCGGGGCTCGCGGCGATGGTCGGCGCCGGCGCCGCGGGCTTCACTGCGCTGATTTCTAGTGGCGCCTTACGGCGCCGGCTGGTTGGTCTTGCAGCCGCGGCTGCTGCCGCGATCACGACCGTCGGCATCGATCTGCTGCTGATCCACCGCCACGGCTACCCCGAGTTCTGGCGCTACCCGCTCGTGCTGCTCGCCGCCGCGGCGCTGGCGGCGATCGTGGTCTGGCGCCGCGTGGCGCGGTGGACGGTAGCGGCGCTGCTGCTTGTCCTGCTGGTCGCGCCCGCGCTCTACTCGACGAGCGTCTGGGACGCCCCGGTCGATGGGACGTTCCCGAGCGCCGGGCCCTACAACCGCGCCGGCTGGGGTGGCATCTCGCTGCCGCCCGACGAGCTGCGCGCGAACGTGGCCCTCGCGAGCTATCTGCGTGGCCATCATCCGACCAAGCGCTTCGCCGTCCTGACCGAGGCGTCCGACGCTGCCTCGCCGATGATCCTGCTCGGTCTAAGCGCGGCGGCGATAGGCGGCTACAACACAACCGACAAGTCGCTGACCGCCGCCGGTCTCGCCGATCTCGTCGCCCGTCACGAGGCCCGCTACGTCCTCGTCGGCGGGCCCTATTACGACCGTGGCGGTGACGCCGGCTCGAATGCCGCGCGCCTCGTCTGTCCCCAGATCCCGCAGTCGGCGTGGTATCCGAGCGACCCGACGCAGGGCGTTCTGCACCTCCTCGACTGCGCCGGCCGCGCCAGCGCGCTACGCCACCCGTTCGCCGTCGCTCGCGCCTACCTGCACGCGCACCCACGGACGCTGTCGCCGCTGACGATCTCCACCCCGCACGTCTACGAGGACACGAGCGGCCTGTCGAGCACAGTGACCGTCGATCTCAGCGGCGTCGCCGCCGCCGCGCCAAAGCTGGCGATCGGCTCCGCGCTCGACCCGGCCGGCGGGATCGCGACGCTGACGCCGGCAGGGATGCTGGAGCCGCCCGAGCCGGTCACCGGGCTGCACAGCTTCGGCGAGCTCAGCGCTGGTCCGGGCGCCGCGACTAGCCAGCGCGGCAGCTACACGTTCACGCTGCCGCCCAACTGGTATTTCAGGGTCAAGCCGGCCGGCGCGACGATCACCACCGTCACGCAACGCTTCGGCTGAGGCCGGCGCTCAGGCCGGCGGTAGCGCGGCCAGGCGCGCGTTGACCTTGCGCCGGCGTTCCTCGAGGTCTGACTGCAGGACGTGCAGCTCCTCTGCGCGACGGCGCACGAGCGCCAGCTGGAGCTCGAGGTGGCCAAGCGCCTCGCTCAGCAGGTGGCGCAGCCGCCTCGGGTCATCGACGCCGACCTCGGCGTCGCTGTACAGGCGGTGAGCGCCTGACTGGCGCGCGGCGTGCTCGCCGAGCAGGCCGATCTCCTCGTAGTAGCGGATCGTCCGCGCCGTGGTGCCGACGAGCCGCGCCACATCGCCGATTCGCAGCGCGCGGTCCGGTGAAACGGCCATGCTCATTGCTCCGCCGGAGCAGTGTGCGCCGGGCGCATCAGCGAGACCAGCGCGCCCAGCAGAGCCGCTCCCGCGAGTGTCCAGAGCGCGACGTGCATGTTGTTGATAAACGGCGCCAGCTTGGCATCGCTCAGGCCGTGCGCCAGGCCCGAGAAGATCCGAAACAGTGTGGCGCGCGGGATCGCCGCGGTGACTATGGCAAGCACGAAGGCAATCGACAGGACCGCCCCCGTGTTCTGCAGCACAGTTCGCGCGCCGGCCGCGATGCCGCGCCGCTCGGGTGGCACGGCGCCCATCATCGCCGCCCCATTCGGACTCATGAACGTTCCCGAGCCGATGCCGACGAGCGCCAGCAGCGTGGCGGCCCAGAGGAACGAGCTGTGCACCTGCAGCGTCGTCATCAGCGCAAGACCGATTGACGTGACCAGCATTCCGATTGCGGCCAGCGCACGCGAGCCGTGGCGATCGGCGTAGCTTCCGGCGAGCGGCGAGGCGACCAGCATTCCAAGCGCCAGCGGCATCAGCTTGATGCCGGCGGTGATCGGCGAATTGCCCTCGGCCCCCTGGAAGTAGAAGACGAAGATGAACATCAGCGCGAACCTTGTCAGCCCGCTGATGAACGTCGCGGCCGACGCGGCGGCGAACAGCCGATTTCGGAATAGGCTGAGGTCTAGCATCGGCGCACGGCCGTGGCTCTCGATCATCACCCACGCCGGAAGCAAAACCGCCGCGACCGCGAGGCCGACGATTACGATCGGATCGTCCCAGCCGGAAAGCCCGCCGCGCGACACGCCGAGCACGAGCCCGGTGAGCCCGACAACGAACGTCGCCGTGCCTGCGAGGTCGAGGCCCCGGTCGGCGTCCGGCTTCGCGAGCTCGCGCAGTATCAGCGCTCCCCAGATCGCGCCGGCGAGC
>JBEKBL010000163.1:0-6367 GCA_050015415.1 Solirubrobacteraceae bacterium | reverse complement strand
CCGACATCGGACACGACGGCGAACCACAGGGTGTCGGCTGCGCCACCGCCGCTGAGAGCGAAATCGGGGGCAGGGGAGCCGGTCAGCGACACGGCGGAGATTCCGCAGCAGCCACCGATCGGTCCGAGGTAGGCGCGCACGACTCCCTGCTCAGTCCAGCCGACCCTGCTCCAGCGAAAGATCTCGACCGTAGCGTCTGGATACGGGCTCACCGTCACGCTGGGGTTCGCGCCGATAGCCGCGTCGGCGCCCTCGAGGACCAACCACACGCCACCGTCGGCACTGATGACCGGGCTGGCCTGGTATGCACCCGGCGCCTTCAAGCTCCTCTCGTGCGCCGCGAACCGCATAACCAGTGTGCGTGCGCCCGCCGCCTGCTGGGCAGATGGCGCGAACCGGCGTGCCGAGCGTTCCAAGACCACGGCGTGGATCGGCTGATCGGCCGAAGGGCGGTTCCGAGGGGATGCCGCGGCGGTCGAGGAGAAGCCAAAAGTGAAGAACGTCACCGCCACTGCCAGCAGCGTCAACTGGCGCCAAGGAGCGGTGCAAGTCACGACAGCGACGCTGGTGGCAGCCGGCGGAGGCCGGCGATGTCATGAACGGCCAGCGGCGGCTGCGCTCGCATCGCCGCCGAGTGTACGCCGGGCGCGGGTGCGTCTAGCATGCGCTGATCGCCAGCGTTGTCAGCAGCGCCACCGGCGCAGGTAGTCGCCAGGCGCCCGTCCAGCGGCTGATTGCGCCCGCGCTGGCTGCCGCGCTTGCTGTGCTGGCGCTTGGAACGGGGGCGAGTGGCACCGATGTGGCCTCCGCCACCTACCGCGTCGAGCTGTTCCGGCGTTTCGGTTTCACGCTGTGGGATTTCGGTTGGTATGCCGGTCATTGGACGCTCAGCTATTCGGTGCTTTTCCCAGCGATCGGGGCTGGGCTCGGGATCGCAGCAACCGCTGTTGTCTGCGCGGCCATCTCGGCCGCGGCGTTCGACCGCCTCGCCGTACCGCGCTACGGACGCGCGGGCCGCGTGGGGTCGCTCGCCTTTGCCGCCGGCACCGTCGTGCAGGTGGCGATCGGTCGCGATCCGTTCCTGCTCGGGCAGGCTCTCGGATTGTCGGCGCTGGTTGTTCTGCAGCGGCGCGGGCGGTGGTCGGGAGCACTGGCAGCGACACTTGCACTCGCCTGCACGCTGGCGAGTCCGCTGCCGGGACTCTTCCTGGCTCTCGCCACGTTCGCCTGGCTGGTCGGGGAGCTCCCGGCATGGCGCTGGTCGCTCGCCGCGACCGTTGCTGCGAGCGCGGCCCTCGTCGCGCTGCTGCTCGATCGACGGGACCGCGTGCTGCGCCTCGGCGTCGCTCTCTACGGTGCGCTGACGGTCGTCTCGTTCCTGGTTCCCACCGCGCTAGGGGTCAACGTGACGAGGCTCGCAACCAGCGCCGGGCTCGGTTTCGCAATCTGCCTGCCGACCCGCTCGGTCCGCTCGCGCATCCTGCTCGGCGCGGCGCTCGTCGTGCTCTTCCTCGGCCAGTGGATGCCGGCGCGCGGCCCGTTGCTTGGCTGGCGCAACCCAGCGACGACCGCGGCTTACTTCCGTCCGCTGCTCGGCTATCTCGTGCCGCGCGACCACCCGCTCGCGCGCGTCGAGGTGGTGCCGCTCTCGACGCACTGGGAGTCTGATTACGTCGCGCTCCGCCTGCCGCTGGCGCGCGGCTGGGAGCGCCAGCTCGACACAGCTGACAACCCGATCTTCTACCGGCCTGGTCAACTGACGGCCAGCACCTACCGGGCGTGGCTCGAGCACAATGGGGTGCGCTACGTGGCCCTGGCCGATGCGCCGCTCGACTATGCGGGAATCGTCGAGGCGCGCCTCGTAGCGCACGGTGTCGGTGGACTGCGGCTCGTGTGGAGCTCCGCACACTGGCGCGTGTACCAGCTGGCCGGCGCCGGCGGGATCGTCGCCGGGCCAGGCGTGCTCGTCAGCGAGCGCGGATCGACGCTGGTGCTCGACGCGACGCGCCGTGGCAAGCTGCTGGTGCGCGTTCGCTACACGCCGGATTGGCGCGTCGAGTCAGGACGAGCGTCGTTGCGTGAGAGCCCCGGCGGCTGGCTCGCGCTCAGCGCTCGGCGCGCCGGGCGGATCGTTCTCCAGATCGGCCTCTGACGCCGGTGTCGCGGTGATCTCGAGACGGCCCTGGCCTCCGACGCTCAACGAGCGCTCGCCGCGCAGCATCGCGAGCAGCTCGTCGCCGACCAGCTCTCCTCGCCAGCCAGCCAGCGTGCGAACCTCCGGCTGGGCGTCCCGCCGACGTACGCTCGCGACGATCGCTGCGAGGTCGGAGCGCGCCGCGACAAGCTCATAGGCGAGGCCGGCCTCGAGCGCCCGGGCGCGCACCAGCGCCTCTGCGAGCGCGATCTGGGGCGCATCCACAGGCGAGCCTGGCTCATGGTTGCGCTCTTCGACCGCGATCGCAGGCCGCCGGCCGCCGGCGGCGATCACAGCCAGCAGATCGATTCCGCGGCGCCGCAGGCTGCCGGCGTTGACGCCGCGGATCTGTTCCAGCTGCTCGGGCGTCCGCGGCGCGCGCTTGGCCAGCTCCACGATCGCGACGTCGCTCAAGACCGTGCCAGCCGGGCGGTTTTGCTGCTCGGCGAGCTGCTCCCGATATACGACGAGCTCGTAGGCGATCGCCCGCTGGCTTGGGCCCAGCGAGTTGATCCGCGGCAGGCGGGCAAACAGCTGCTCGGGCTCGCGCGCGTCAGTCGCCGCCTCGAGCGCGCGGCACTCCTCGAGCGCCCACTCGAGACGTCCCGACGCGACCAGGCGCCGCTCGAGCGTGTCCGCCATCTCGAGCAGGTGGAGGACGTCCTCGCGTGCGTATGCGAGCTGCTCGACGTTCAGTGGGCGGCGGTCCCAACGCGTGTAGCTCGCGCTCTTCTGCACCCGCACTCCCAGGAGCTCGCGCAGGAGCGTGTCATAGGCCGCCTGCGCGCTGAGACCGGCGAAACCGGCGGCGACCTGCGTATCGAAGATCGAGCTGACGGCGGTCTCGGCACAGCGTCGCAAAAGCGCGACGTCCTGGCGGCCGGCGTGTACGACGACGCTCACTCCGGGGTCGGCCAGCACCGAAGCCAGCGGCTCGAGATCAAGCCCGCTTTCGAGTGCGTCGACGACGAGGATGTCGAGACCGTCGCCGTCGCGGACGACGAGCTGGATCAGGCAGAGCAGCGTCCGGTAGCGCCCTTCCCCGACGAACTCCGTGTCGAGACCGAAGCGACCGGCCGCCTGGGCGCGGGCGGCGAACCGCGCGAGCGGAGCATCCGTCATTCGACGTGGGCTCCCACGGGCACAGCGGCGAGCCGCAGGCGAAAACGCGCGCCGGGCGGCTGTCCAACAAGCTCGAGTGCCCCGTCCATCCGCTCGGCCAGCTCGCGCCCGATCGCCAGCCCGAGCCCGAAACCTGCCTCGCCGCGGTGGGCGCGGCCACGCTGGAAGCGCTCGAAGATCAGCTCTATCTCGTCCGGTGGAACGCCGGGCCCGTCGTCGGCGACCTCGAGTGAGGCGAAGCGCTCGTCGCTTCCGACGGTAACCGTCACGGTCGAGTACGCCGGCGCGATCCGCAACGCGTTGTCGAGCAGGATCCTGACGATCCGCGCAAGGCTGGCCGGGTCGCCCTCGGTCCAATGCTGCCCTTCCGCGCCTTCCACCGCGACGTCGATCGCCCGGTCCAATGCGCGAAGCTCGAACTCGGCGATCACGGCCCTCGCCAGCTCCCCGAGCTCGACCGCTTCGCTGCGCAGCTCGAGCGAGGCATCGAGGCGGCTCAGGTCGAGCAGGTCCGACGCGAGGCTCGACAGGCGGCGAGATTGCTCCTTGGCTCGCGCGACGCGCTCGCGGGCGTCCTCGAGATCGACCGGATCGCTGTCGAGGTCGTCGGCGAGCAGCTCGAGCATCCCGTCGAGCGAGGCGAGTGGCGTTCGCAGCTCGTGCGAGGCGGTCGCCACGAACGTGCGTCGCGCGTCCTCCTGCGCTCGCAGGCGATGTCGCATCTGGTCGAATGCCGCGGCGAGCTCGCCGATCTCGTCCCGCGGAACGGCGTTGCTCACGACGAGATCGCGGAGGCTCCGATCGTCGAGTCCGCTGGTGGCGTCGCGGAGCAGTCGCAGGCGACGAAGAAGTCGTGACGAGAGGACGGCCCCCAGCAGGAGGGCGACGGCAAGGCCGGCTGCGGCGGCCTCGAGGAACGCGACGCTGACAACGTCCGTGGCACTCTCGACATAATCGAGGTGTGCCACGACTTCGAGCACGAGCTGATGATGGTGGTCGTAGTAGGCGGCGCCGACGGCGAGCAGATCGCCGCGCGTGAGATCGGGCGGCTGGTTTGGATTCGTACCGGCCTTCGCCGCGGTCTGTGCAAGCACTCGAGCCAACGTGAGCGACCCGCCGGGCTCTGTGTCGTAGAGGCGTCGTCGAGCGCTGGTCGTCCAGATGATCACGCGCCCGTAGTGGAGGAGCCGCGCGTGTTCGGCAAGCGCCTGTCGTGGGATCGCTCCCCTGACGGGCAGGATGCTTGCGAAACCAGGCTTGGCTGCATCCACCGCGGTCTGCGCTCGGTTGATCGCATCGTCACGCAGGCGCGACTTGAGCGGCGGCAGCAGCGCGAGCGCGGCGACGCTCAGAGTCACGACGCTCGTCAGCGCCAGTGCCCCGAGCAGGCGCGGGCGCAGGCCGAAGCCGACGCGGATGCCCGGCGCGCTATGCCTCGGCAAAGCGGTAGCCAGCGCCGCGAACCGTGAGGATCAGGTGCGGCGTCTCCGGGGTCAACTCGAGCTTCTCGCGCAGATGGCGGATATGGACGTCGATCGCGCGCGGATCGCGAAACGCGGAGTCTCCCCAGATCGTGCGCAGGAGCTCCTGGCGGTTGAACAGGTGGCCGGGCTCGGACATCAGGCACGCGAGCAGCTCGAACTCGGAAAACGTCAGGCGCACCGTCTCGCGACGCACTCGCACCTCACGACGCACGCGGTCGAGCGTGACGCCGCTAACCTCGAGCACCTCTCCGCCCAGGCTGCGCGGGCCCGAACGACGCAGCACCGCGCGAATGCGGCTGCGCAGCTCGGCGAGGCCGAACGGCTTTGTCACATAGTCATCGGCCCCAGCCTCGAGTCCTTGAACCGCGTCGGCCTCGCTGTCGAGTGCCGTCAGCATGATGATCGGTACCACATTACGGTGCGCCCGCAGCGTGCGGCAGACCTCGTAGCCGTTGGGGCCCGGGCCAAGTGCGACGTCCAGCAGGACCACGTCGAACGCCTCGGCGGACGCGCGCTCGATTGCGCTGTTGCCGTCGGCGACGGCGGTCACCGTGTGGCCCTCGCGCGCGAACGAGCGCGTCAGGGTGTCACGCAGTGACGTCTCGTCGTCAACGACGAGAATCGAAAGCGTGGGCGCGCCGCGTGGCTGCACGACCGTGACGCTAGCGCCTCGGTAGGAAGTACAGGATGTCGGGCCGCGTGAGGCCGAGCTTGAGCGAAACGTCGACGCCGTGTGCGCGCACCCAGGCGGCGCCTGGGGAGCATCGCGGCAGCTCGAGCTTGTTCTTGGGGGCACAGGGACCGCCGATGTAGGCGAACCGCACGGAGCCGCTTCTGACGAGCGCCGCGAGCTTCCCCACCGGCAGCAGCTCGTGCTGGTTATAGGAGGTCAGCGACAGGATCGGCCGGAGCTCTCGGATGATGAGGTCCCCGACCGAGCTCGGGTCGGCGACGACGAATTCGTAGCGCGCGCCATCACGGTGGGCACCGATGTAGTTGCCGATCGCGTTCACCTCGCTGGCCGCGATGACACCCGTGTTGCCGCTGTCGTACTCGTGTGCCTGCACCAGGCCGACCGCGACGCGCAGCGGCAACGCGACGGCGCCGATCGTCAGCGCGCCACCGATCAGCCACGACCGGTAGGGGAGACGGGGCAGCAGCGTTGCGGCGATCACGCCAAGCGCGGCGAGCAGCGTGAGCACGGCGGCCGGAGCCGACGCCCGCTCCAGCCACACCGCGTAGATCGCGAAGGCGGCAGCCGCGAGCGCCGGCAGTAGCCTCCGGTAGCGCCGGTTCGCCAGTGCCCAGGCGAGGCCGATGCCGGCGCTCGCCGCGACCGCCGGTGTGAAGGCCTCCGCGTAGCGCGGATGCAGCCGGGACATCGCGCTGAACAGAGCGAAACCAGTCAGCAGCCAGGCGAGGACTGCGCCGGCAAAGGCTCTCCGCGCACGCTGGTCTGGCGCGCGCGCCCGAATCACCTCCTCGATCAGTGCCGGTATTCCGAGCAGCAGCGATGCGAGCAGGATGAATCCGATCCGCAGGCCGGACAGGGGATCGTCGTGCTCGA
>JBEKBL010000162.1:0-5081 GCA_050015415.1 Solirubrobacteraceae bacterium | reverse complement strand
CGATTCGAGCGCGACTCTGAGCTCGCGCTCGGGGTCGCGGCCTTTGCTGAGCTCCGGCACCGCGCCCAGGATCCCTCGCAGCATCGGCTCGACGAGCGCGTCCTCTTCGCGCTCCATCCACTCAACGAGCATGCGCTGGTTCTGGCCCCTCGTCATAGTCGCCATGGCGCGAGGATACCGCCAACGACGCGATTTGCCTGCTCAGGGCGCCTCGGCGTGGATCCATCGAACACCTGCGGGTGGCCCCACGAGACATTGAGTCGGGGAGCAGCGACCGGCATGCTCGGCGAGCGTCCGTATCCCGGACGGTCCCGGAGGAAGGAGAGGGAGAAATGGTTGAGCCCCTGTCGCAATCAGGGCCGGTGAAGCTCGCGATCACGGTCGACGACCTCTTTCTGTGGCCTGAGGTCGGGCACCAGAATGGCTTCAGCCCGGCGAGTTGCAGTGAGAGCCTGATGCGCGCGTTCGCCGCCAACGGCGCGGGTGACGTTTACGCCTTCTCGGCGACCTTCGCGCTCGACGATGACCCGGCGCTGACGAGCGTCCTCGATGAGTGGTGCGCGGCCGGGCATCACATCGGCGGGCACACCCATTTCCACGCCTGTCTCAACTGGCTTGGCGCCGAGCGCTACATCGCTGACATCGATCAGAGCCACGAGCTGATCGAGCCGTGGGTCGCGAACGCGCCGAGCCGGTATTTCCGGTTTGCGATGGACATGCTCGGCGATACGCGCAGCAAGACGGAGGAGGTGCTTACGCACCTCGCCCAGACCGGCTACATGCATGCCCCGATCTCGAATTGGTTCTACGACACCCAGTTCGTCTTCCCCTACGACCGGGCGAAGCGCCTGGACAAGCAGGACGACCTCGAGTGGCTGCGCGACAAGTTCGTGGAGACCGCGGTGTCGTGTCTGCGCGGGCAGGTCGCCGCGTCCGAGCAGTGCTTCGGGCGCATCCCAGCCCACATCAGCCTGGTTCACAACTCTCCGATCGCGGCGGACACCTACGACCGCGTGCTTGAGGCCTACGCCGAGGCGGGAGCCGAGTTCATCACCCTCGAGGAGGCGATGCGCGACCCGGCCAACATGATCGTGGCGCCAGGGGCCAATCCCCATTTCCGCAACCTCACGCAGCGCTGGGCCGAGGTTCTCGGGGTCGAGATCGAGGGCACTCCGCCGGAGGTGATCGAGGGTCTCGACGCGATCGCACCGATCGACGGCTGGGACTCCTACACGCTCTTCAGCAAGGCGCTCGACGGTATGGCCAGAGGCACCGGTGCAACGCCGGCGCTCCAGGACCTGGCACCGTGACGGGAGCGGTCGAGCGACTCTTCTCGGTAGCCGGCAAGCGTGTGGTGATCACCGGGGGGACCCGCGGGATCGGCCTGATGATCGCGCGAGCGATGACCGAGGCGGGCGCCCGCGTGATCGTTGCTTCGCGCAAGCGCGAGGCGTGCGAAGCAGTGGCTGCGGAGCTCGGTTGCCCCGCCGTGGTCGCCGACCTCAACCAGGATGAGGGTGTCGCGGAGCTCGTCAGCAAGGTCGAAGAGGACTTTGGTGGGTCGCTCGACGTGCTGTTCAACAACGCCGGCGCGACCTGGGGCGCGCCGCTCGAGGACTTCCCGAAAGCGGGTTGGGAGCGTGTGCTCGGCGTCAATCTGGTGGGGCTGTTCGACGTCACGGTCAAGCTGCTTCCGGCGCTGAGGCGGGGGGCGAGCCCGGACGAGCCGGCGCGGGTGATCAACATCGGCTCAGCCGACGGGCTGCGGGTGCCGCTCGACGAGAACTACTCCTATTCGGCGGCGAAGGCGGGCGTCCACATGCTGACGCGCCACCTCGCGAAGCGGCTCGCGGCCGACGGGGTGACGGTGAATGCGATCGCTCCCGGGGCGTTCGAGAGCAAAATGACGGCATTCCGGCTCGAGGACGCAGCGGCGCGCTCGCAGCTTGAAGAGATGATCCCGCTGCGCCGGATCGGTCAGCCGGAGGACATGGCGGGCCTGGCGATCTTCCTCAGCTCGAGGGCAAGCGCGTACATCACCGGATCGGTGCTCACCCTCGACGGCGGGTTCAGCGGATGCTCCTGAAGGACTCGTTTCGCGCTCCGCCGAGTCTTCGCACGGTCGCCGACGCGTTCCTCTGGGCACTTGAGAATCATCCCGACGAGCCCGCGCTGGCCGAGGCCGGCGGCAGCCTCGAGCTGACCTGGAGCGAGTACGCGGAGCGCGTTGCTGCGCTGGCGTCGGGTCTGCGAGGGCTCGGGGTCGGCGCGGGCGATCGCGTGGCCCTGCTGATGGGTAACAGGCCCGAGTTCAACCTAATCGATTCGGCCGCGATGTTCCTCGGAGCGATTCCGCTCTCGATCTACACGACCTCGGCGAGCGAGCAGATCGCCTACATCGCCGGCCATGCCGAGCCCGCCGTGTTTGTCGTCGAAGCCGAGGCGCGCCCGCGGATCGAGGAGGCCGGCATCACCGATTCGGTCTTCTACATCGAGAACAAAGCGGACGGACCTTCGGTCCTTGATCGGATCGAGGGCTTCGCGCGCGAGCCGGTCAGCCTGCACGAGCAGAGCGAGCGAATCGATCCGGACGACATATTGACGTTGATCTACACTTCAGGGACGACCGGTCCGCCCAAGGGCGTCGAGCTCTCGCACGCGGCGCTGCTCTTCGCGATCCGGGCTACTTTGGGGATGATCCCGATCCCGGAGCAGGGCAGGATGATCTCCTACCTGCCCCACGCGCACGTCGTCGACCGCTTCACCTCGCATTACCTGCACATGACGACGGGATCGTTGGTGACCACGCTGCGCGACGCGAAGGAAATCTTCTCGGTCACCCCCTCGATCGAGCCGACCATGTTCTTCGCGGTTCCGCGGATGTGGGAGAAGCTCAGACAATCGCTCACTGCAGAGCTCGAAACTGGCGAGGAGGCCGAGGAATTCCATGCGATGCTCGAGCTCGGTCGCCGTCGCGTGCTCGCACAGCACGAAGGGAGCCGGCTTGCATCCGGGGACGAGGAGGAGTGGCAGGCCCTCAACGAGTCGCTGGGTGTGAGGATTCGCAGCCGGATCGGCCTGCAGGAGGCGAGCTGGCTCGGCACCGGCTCGACCAAGACCGAACCCGAGCTGCTGCGGTTCCTCGCGGCGCTCGGGATCCCGGTGTGCGAGAACTGGGGAATGTCTGAGTGCTGTTCGGTCGGGACGCTGAACGACCCCGTCGCGCCACGGATCGGCACCGTCGGCACCGTCCTTCCGGGAACTGAGCTCGCGATCGCCGCTGACGGGGAGATTCTCTGTCGCGGGCCGCACCTGATGCGCGGCTACCGCAATGACCCGGACGCGACTGCCGCGACGATCGACACCGAAGGCTGGCTCCACACCGGTGACATCGGCGCCTTCGATGAGGACGGCTTTCTCGCGATCGTCGATCGCAAGAAGGAGATCATCATCAACAGCAGCGGCAAGAACATGTCGCCGACCAACATCGAGGCGACGGTCCGCAACGCCAGCCCGCTCATCGGGCAGGTCTGCTGCATCGGGGACGCGCGGCCATTTAACACCGCGCTGATCGTCCTTGATCCGCTGATCGCCGGCGCGGTTGCTGCGCAGACCGGACACAACGGCCTCGGCCTGGGGGAAATCGTCGCGCTCCCGGCGGTCAGGGCGGCGATCGTGGCCGCTGTCGAGGCCGCTAATCACCGACTCGCTCGAGTCGAGCAGATCAAGCGGTTTCGCCTTCTCGGCGATGAATGGCCGGCCGACGGCGGCTTCGTCACGCCGACAATGAAGCTTCGCCGGCGCGAGGTGCTGCGGCGATACGCGGACATCATCGAGGACCTGTACAAGCCCGAAGGTGACGCGCGGACCGGCATCGAGCAGTGAGCTCAAACCCGACAGGAGGCAAGCAATGAACTCGAACGGGCAGGGTGGCCGGTCGGCCGGGAGCGCGACCGACGATCCGGTGCTGGCCGAGATGCACGGCGCGGTGCTTGTTCTGACGCTGAATCGCCCGGACAAGCTGAACGCCTGGGGCGAGGCGATGGAGCGGCGGTATTTCGACCTACTCGACGAGGCCCAGGACAATGGCGCGGTGCGCGCGATCGTCGTCACGGGCGCCGGTCGTGGATTCTGCGCGGGAGCCGACTTCGACGACCTCAAGGCGGTCTCGCAGACCGATGGGACCTCGCTTGAGCGTGGCCGTCCGACCTCGCACCCGCTGACGATCAGCAAGCCCCTCGTGGCGGCGATCAACGGTGCAGCGGCCGGCGTCGGCCTGGTTCAGGCGCTCTACTGCGATGTCCGCATCGCATCGCCGACGGCCAAGCTGGCCACCGCCTTCGTCCGGCGCGGACTGATCGCGGAGTACGGAACCGCCTGGCTTTTGCCATGGCTCGTCGGTCGCGGAGTGGCCCTCGATCTGCTTCTCTCTGGTCGCGTCTTCCTCGGCGAGGAGGCGTATGCGATCGGGCTGGTGAACCGACTGGCGGAGCCCGACGCCGTGCTCGAGACCGCGCTCGAATACGCGACGGATCTCGCTGACAACTGCTCACCGACCTCGATGAGCGTCATCAAAGGCCAGGTGCAGCGCGCCCTGAACGCGACGTTCGGCGAAGCCTTCGACGAAGCGGATGTGGAGATGCGAGAGTCGTTTATGCGCCCGGACGTCGATGAGGGGGTCAGTAGCTTCCTCGAACGACGCCCCCCCGCGTTCGCCGAGCTCTCGCCGTCTCGGTGAGGAGGAGTGAACGCTCCGGTGAGGGTTTTCAGCAAATCGAACGAGGTGACGCCATGAATGCCAAAGTGCACCCGGAGTCGGCGGCCGACCTGCGCGCTCTCGTCGGATCGGTGCTCGGGCCGACCGAGTGGTACACGGTGGATCAGTCCAAGGTCGACGCCTTCGCCGAGGCGACCGAGGATCGCCAATGGATTCACATCGATCCGTCGAGGGCCGCAGCCAGCCCGCTCGGCGGCACGATCGTGCACGGACTCTTCACGCTGGGCCTGGGCCCTCATTTCGTCGAGGAGCTGGTCAGTTTCGATGGGTTTGCCCACAGCCTGAACTACGGCTACGGAAAGGT
>JBEKBL010000161.1:0-5103 GCA_050015415.1 Solirubrobacteraceae bacterium | reverse complement strand
GGTTCCGCTCGGTAGCGCCCGCAGCTCGGGATCGCGTGTGAGATTGCCGGTGATTACGACTACGTTGAGGTTGCTCGCAGCCATTGGATGCTCCTTGTCAAGTTCGCCTGTCGCGCGAAGGGGTTCTCCGCTTCAGCTTCAACTTTAGAGCGCGCCTCGGTCCGCCCCGCGGGGCAGCCCGCTGTTTGGGCGATTTGATCGCCTACGCCGTGGCGAGCGCTTCAGTCTCGACAGGCTCTGGGGCAGCGACCGCAGCCGGCGTCGCGCTCGCCGCACGCGCCCCGTTTTCCGGTGCGGGCGGGGTACCCGGCGCGAGTTTGATGATTCGGTGGCGAAGTACGCCGTCGGCGATCCGCAGGTTGCGCTCGAGCGCCTCGATCAGCGGCCCATCGCCGTGAAGCTGGAGAAGGTGGTACTCGGCCTGATCGCGATGCTCGATCGGGTACGCCAGCGCCCGTGTACCCCAACTCTGCTCGAGGACGAGCTCGCCGCCCGCCTCGACCTGCGCGCGCGTGTCGGCGAGCGCCTTGGCGCGTACGTCGTCGGCCGCAGCGAGGTCGAGCAGCAACACGAGGTCGTATATCGGCCTGGCGACGGGCAAGACGGGCGATGATAGCAACGCGGGGGAGGCGTCCGGCCGCCTCGGCGCAACTCCCTACCGGGCGTTGGCCTCGGCTTTTGCACCGATGTCGGCGATCTGCTCGTCGATCCAGTCGCCGGGATCCCGGGCCGTGACGATCGCGCGCAGGCCCGCGAGCCGCCGGGCACGCTCGGAACGCTCCATCGTCAGCGCGGCATGGATCGAGTCGGCGAGCTCCTGGATATCGAACGGGTTGACCGACAGGGCGAACTCGCCCAGCTCGTCGTGCGCCCCGGTGTTCTCCGAGAGGATCGAGACGCCGGCGTTCTCGTTGAGCAGCGGACCCTCCTTGGCGACGAGGTTCATGCCATCGAACATCGCGTTCACGAGCAGCACGTCGTAGTGCTTGTAGGAGGCGAGCGCCTCCTCGAGGTCGTCGCGCAGCTTCAGCTGAATCGGCATCCAGTCGGGCGTGCCGTGTCGGTGGTTGACCACCGCGACGAGCGCCTCGATGCGCTCGAGGTACTCGGCATACTCAGGAACATCTGTTCGCGACGGCATCAACTGCGCGACGAATGTCACGCGCTCGGAGAACTCGGGGTACTGCTCGAGGAACAGATCAAACGCCGAAAAGCCGCGCAGCACGTTCTTCGAGAGGTCGGCGCGATCCACCCGCAGGATCATGAAGTCTCGCCGACGCCGCCGCAGCTCGGCCTCCAGCTCGCCGACACGCGGACTCTGTGAGCTCGCTCGCGTCGCGGCGTGATCGATCGGCAGCGGGTAGGCGCGGATCCAGACCTCGCGCCCGTCCCAGTGAACGACGCTGCGCTTCCAGTCGACCTCGGCGGCGACGAGGTCCTGGCAGCACTGCATGAAGTTGAGGCGGTAGGCGTTTGTGTGAAAGCCGATGATGTCATTGGCGAGCAGGCCCGCGTAGAGCTCCTGGCGGATTCGCGTCGGGAGCACCCGCCAGGCGTCCGGCTGGGTCCACGGAATGTGGATGAAGTGGTGCAGGAACGCGTCCGGCCGAGCCCGGCGCACGAGCTCGGGCAGCGTGTAGAGGTGGTAGTCGTGAACCATCACGACCGGCGCGTCGTCGTCGGCGATCTCGTCGACTACGACGCGGGCGAGATCCTCGTTGACCACGTTGTAGCCGAACTCGAAAGCCTCGATCTCGTTGCGCCGGATGTCAGGCGCATTCGACAGATCCCACAGGTAGTGCTGGATGAACCACAGCATCGGGTTGGCGAAGATGTTGTAGAAGCGATCGTAGGCGTCGGCATCGGACTCGACGAGGCGCACGAGGTAGGTGCCACCACTCGGCGAGCGGACCTCGAACGGGCGCTGGCCGTTGCGCGCGGCGGCCGCCGCGTCGTGCTCGGTCATTGCCGAGGCGACCCAGATCACCTCGCGGTGCGAGGCAAGCCCGGTCAGCGCGGTGACGAGTCCCCCACCGCCGCGCGAGACCGAACCGTCGGCCTCGAACGTGACCGGACCACGGTTCGAGACGAGCACCAGTCGCCGGCGCCGTTCGCTCACAACCGGCGACGATACCCGGATCTCACGCTTCCTCGCCCGGGAGGGTCAATGTGAAGACCGTCGCGCCGCCGGCGGAGTGCACTTCGAGCGCGCCGTGCAGGCGCTCGGCGAGCTCGCGCGCGATCGCGAGGCCCAGCCCCGCGCCCTGAACGCCGTCGGCACTGTAGAACGGCTCGAAGATCCGCCCGACGGCGTCGTCCGGGATGCCGGGCCCGTAGTCGGTGACGCTCAGGCGTACCATCCCGTCCCCATCGCCGACCCCGACGATGACCTTGGTGCCATCCGGGGTATGGGTGATCGCATTGTCGATCAGGATCCGCAGCAGCTGCGCGACGCGGTCGGGATCGACCATCGCCCGCAACGGCGTCTCGGGCAGCTTCAGGTCGAGCTCGGATTGGTGCAGCGAGAGCGCGGGGACGAACTCGGCTGCCACGGCGCGTGAAAGCACTCCGAGATCGGTCGGCGTCGGCTCGAGATCGACCGATCCCGCCTCGAGCCGCGAGAGGTCGAGTAGCCCTGTCGCGAGCTTTCCGAGACGCGCGACCTGCTCGCGCACCTGGCCGACGAACGCTCGTCGCGTGTCCTCGTCCAGCTCCTCGTCCTGGATCAGCTCGAGGAAGCCTCCGAGCGAGAAGATCGGTGTGCGCAGCTCGTGCGAAGCGGTGGCGATGAAGCGCCGTCGCGCATTCTCGAGCTCGAGCAGCTGGCTCTGCATGTGGGCGAGCGCCGCCGCGAGCTGGCCGAGCTCGTCGTGAGCGTCGACCTCAAAGTGTGCTGTGAGGTCGCCGCGCGCGACCCGTTGGGCGGCGTGCTCGAGGCGGAGGACACGGACAGTGAGGGCGCGTGCGACGAGGACGCCGAGCAGCAGCACAACCGCTAGCGCGATGCCGGCCGCGACGAGGATGCGCTCGCGAATCAGCGCGACGTCTGCCTTGACGTCGCTGAACGACACGCTGTAGACAAAGACGTACGGCTGCTTCGGCACCGGCACAGCGACGAAACCGAGGCTCGAGCTGTACGCCTCGTGGTATGTCTTGCCGGACTGAACCGCCTCGATGCTCGCCTGCCCGAGCACCTGCTCATTCGGTGGCGGCGTCGGGTAGAACGGGAGCGGTGCCTGCGGCTGCAGGCTCCCATTCGCTGAGCGCTGGACCTGCAACAGCACCACAGTTTTGGCGCCGGTGCGCACTGCCAGAGTGCCGAGCGTACCCGAGACCTTGGCCTGGTATCCGGCGAGTGTCTGGACTTCGTTCGCGTAGACCTCCCGTGCGTGCTTCCTCTCGAGCGCGGTGGCGTCGCGCTTCAGCTTCGGCTTCGCCGCAGGGTGGGTGCGCTCTTCGTTCGCCAACTTGTTGAGCGCCGCAGCGAGCTTCCCCGAGTCGACGTTCCGCGTCAGCTTCTCGAGGTCCTGGAGCTGCTGCGTCTCGAGGTGCGACTGCAGCGACGGCGTCACGTACACGTACACGACCGCCACGGCGATCAACGTGATCAGGAAGAAGAAGATCGCGAGCCGCGTGCGTATCGAGCCGAACAGCGCCCATATGCGACGGCGCGGCGCCATCGCCGTTAGTCGCGGAAGCGGTAGCCGACGCCGCGAACCGTGTAGAGATACTCGGGCTCTTTCGGGTCGCGCTCGATCTTCTCGCGCAGGTGGCGAATGTGGACGTCGATCGTGCGCGGGTCACGATAGGCGTAGTCGCCCCAGATCTGCTCGAGCAGCGCCTCACGGCTGAACACCCGGCCTGGCGTGCGGGCAAGCGTCGTCAGGATCTCGAACTCGACGAAGGTGGTGCGCACGAGCTCGCCGCGCAGGCGGACAGCACGTTTGGCGAAGTCGATCGCCAAGTCGCCCGCAATCAGCGGCTCGGCGCCTTCGTCGGCGGCGCTCTGGGCCGCCGCCGCTCGCATCGAGGCGCGTCGCAGCGCAGCCTTGACGCGGCTGCGGAATTCGCGCATCGAGAACGGCTTCGTGATGTAGTCGTCGGCGCCGAGCTCGAGCCCGAGAACCTTGTCGATCTCCTCGGCCTTCGCTGTCAGCATGATGATCGGGACCGAGCTGCTGGCGCGCAGCTTGCGGCAGACCTCGAGCCCGTCGACGTGGGGCATCATCACGTCGAGCACGACGAGGTCGAACTCACTTTCGGCGAAGCGCGCAAGCGCCTCGCGTCCGTCGGCGGCCCGGACGACGTCATAGCCGTCCTTGCGCAGCGGATAGGACAGAAGCGTGAGGATCGCCTGCTCGTCATCGGCGAGCAGAATCCGTGTTGGACGGTCGGCCATCGGTCTCCTTAGTGCAAAGGTTCTCAGATCGCCGCAGCCGGTTCCGGGCGGCCACAACGACTACGCTGCGGCCGCGTGCTCGATCTACGGTTGTACCGTGCCAGCCTGCTGCCGTTCGTCGTGGCTGCGCTGGTCGCGGCGTTCTCCTTCGGCTCCGCGCCGTCACCCCGCTCGAGCACGCTGCCGCCCGACGCGTTCAACGGCACACGTGCCTTCTCCGGCCACGGCGGCCTCGAGTATCTCGCCCGCCACTATCCCGACCGCAGCCCCGGCTCGGCCGGCGACGACGCCCTCGCCGCCTACGTCGCCGACCAACTCGAGGCCGACGGCTTCGAGCTCCAGCCCCAGCTCACTTCGACCGCCTCGACGCTCAGTGGCCGCCGGCGGATCACGACGGTGATCGCAACGCGCCCCGGCAGCGGCGGCGCGATCGTGGTCGTCGCCCACCGTGACGCCACGACGGGCCCCGCCGAGGCCGCGCTGTCGGGCACGGCGGTCCAGCTCGAGCTCGCGATCGACCTCTCCCAGCGGACCAGCCAGCGGCCACTCGCCTTCGTCTCGACGAGCGGCGGCAGCGGCGGTGACGCCGGCGCACAGGTCGCCGCAGCGGCCCTGCACCGCCCGATCGACGCCGTGATCGTGATCGGCGACGTCGCTGGCACCCAGGCCCGCCGCCCCTACGTCGTCGGCTGGTCCGGTGACGG
>JBEKBL010000160.1:0-5131 GCA_050015415.1 Solirubrobacteraceae bacterium | reverse complement strand
CAGCGCGGGAGAAGCGCGCGGCGTGAGCAGCGATCACCTCCGGAGGCGTCGCCAGTTGTTGGATCACTTTGAGCGCCTGCGCGAGGCTTTCCTCAGTCTGATCGTGGAAAAACACGCCGGTGACACCCTCCTCAACCGTCTCAAGCGCGCCCCCGCGCCCGAGGGCGAGGACCGGCTTGCCGGCAGCCTGCGCTTCCACCGCCACGATTCCAAAATCCTCCGCTCCGGCGACGCACACCGCGCTGCAGCTCTCGAGCAGCTCGACAACGCTGTTCTCCGACACAGATCCGTGGAACCTCACACCCGCACCTCCGGTCCTCCGGAGCTCGTCAAGCATTGGACCATCTCCGACGACGTCCAGGCCAATGCCGAGTTGACTCGCAGCGCGCAGCACGAGGTCCACGCGCTTGTAGGGGAGCAGCCGGGAGATCACAAGCAACCGCTCACCGCGTGGCCGAGGTACGAATCGCTCGGTGTCCACGGGTGGATACACGACGGTCGACTCGATCCCGTACACGCTACGAATCCGGCGTTGAACGGCTTGACTATTTGCGATGTACAGATCTGCTCGCGCGGCAGCGCGCTGGTCAACTCTGCGCATGAGGCGCGTCACCGGCGCGATCAACATCTGGCGGCGCGAGCGGCGCTCTGCAGTGTTGAGGTACTCGTCGCGATATAGCCAGCGGGCCGGCGTGTGGCAGTAGACAACATGCAGCGCGCTGGGGACAACGTGCGCCATGTGTGCCCACCCGCTCGAGCTGGCGATCACGACGTCTCCCGATATGGCGCCGAGCGAGCGGAACGCGGCCGGATAAAGCGGGAAGAGATCGCGAAAGCCCTTGTCGATCGGTAGGCGATCAAGCAGGCTCGTGCGCACGTCGCGCCCCGCGAACTCGGGGAACGTGGACTGCGGCCGGTAGAGCGAGGTGTAGATCGGCGCCTGCGGCCAGATGTCGGCGAGCTCGAGCACCACCTTCTCGGCGCCCCCGCGCTGGTTGAGGTAGTCGTGCACGATCGCAACCTCGCCCAGCGATGCCGCATCGCGATTCCCCGAGTCAGCGCCGTCAACCATCGACCGACCCTCTCCCGCGTGGACCGCCCGCAGTCGCAAACGACCAAGGCTGAGCAAGCGTCACCGCCGCAAGCTGATCACGTCGATGCTCCGGCGGCAAACCTAACCCGTGCGCCGATCCGGGCGCAACTCTTCTCGCGGGTTGCGCGGATCGATCACGAGTTCGCGCGCCTCACCGACCGGTCCAGCGACAGCGGCTGCGACCTGAATGCGGTAGGGGGAGCTGGGACGTGCGCGCTCACGGGTGCGGAAGCTCAGTGCTATGCGGTCGCGCGCTGGTGACGCGTCGAGGAGCGCGATTAGTGCCCCCTCCGCCTCGTCCGGGTCGTCCCATAGCACGATCACCCGGCCGCCACCGCCCGACTGCAGCGCCCACGTCAGGGCGCGCGTAAGGAGCGGCGGAGCCGCGTGCTCGGTGCCGTCCGGCAACGTCAGTGGACTCCTGTACGGCTCGTACCGCTCGTCGAGAGGACGGCGCAGCAGCGCGCGCAGCCCCGCGAGCGGGACACGAGCCAGCTGCTCGGCGCTCAGCAGCAGCGCATGGGCCCACACCGCCCCGGGGCGCGGCCGTTCGGGAGCTGGCCAGATGCGTGCGATGAGGTAACCGTCGAGCGATGGAATGCCAATCCCGACGAGCTGTTGGGCGTCGGCATGGTCGAAGCTCGCATCGAGATGGGGCAGGACGTCGCGTTGCTGGCGCGGCGTAAGCGATCTTGAGCCCGCGATCAGCTCATGCCCGTTGCGGTAGCCGAAAAGGAGCTGATCCACAACATCCACGTTGGCTCTCCACCTCGCTAAGTCGTGGGGTTCAGCAGCCAGAGAATCGGTGCCGCGAACGTATCCCGCTGCCCTTCCGGACCGACTAGGTACGCCCGATCCCACGGGTCTTCCGCAACGAGGTCCCCCGGCAAACCCGCCTCGAAGTCTCCGCCCTGTGCCGAGACGCCGAACACGGCGTGCGGGAGCCGGTCGGCGTTGCTGGCGAGGTACTGATCGAGAAGCGTGACATTGTCGGCGAGCCAGTCGCTCGGCGACGGCTGCGGCGACGACGCGGTCACACGATCCCAGGCTGAAACTATGATTGCCAATGGCAGTCGCTGCGAGCGTTGAGCCAACAGCGATTGCAACAGGTCCACGGCGCGTGCGTCGGGCGGCATCCGTGCAGGGCTCCATCCGAGCTCAGCCGTGTCCTGCGCGAGCCCGCCGGCCGGCTCGTCGGTACCGGCTGTTGCAGCCCCGGTGTCCAGACTCCGTTGTGGGGCGAGCAGGTCTGCTCGGAGGAACAGCATCGCGCCTGCCGCCGGTCCGACCTGCGCAAGGAGGTCAGGATCCCATACGCGCGAATCGAGCATGTGCTTGAGCAGCTCTCCCGAGCGATCGGGAATGTCGAGGCTGACGACTTGATCCCCCGTCGCCAGGTCGATGAGCAATGCCGCGTCACTGTCGACCTCCGTTCGGTGGAGGCTCTCCTGGCGGGTGAATGCGAGCAGCCCACGCGATAGAAACTCGACGTCGTCAACGGTGCGCACGATCCGCAAATCGCCGGCGCGCCGGTTGACGAGCGCGCCATAGAGAGCGACGAGCATCGAACTCTTGCCAGTCGCCTGCTCGCCCAGGAGCACGAACCTCATGTCGCGCGCCGCCAAGGCTTTCGCATGCGCTCCGGAGCATCCTCTGGCCACGCGTAGGGCTCTACCGGCGGGTCGGGCGTCGCTCCGGGGGGCGCGAGAAGCCAGGAACGCAGAGCGCCAACACCGTCATCCTGGGGAAAGCTGGCGGGAGCGCCGGCCGCCACACGAACATGCTCCGCACCCTCGTGGAGCTCGCGAACGTCCGCGGCGAGCTGGTGTTCACGCGCCTGCCAGTAGGCGAGCGTGTCCGGATCTTCGACGATGAGGTCCCACTTGGTGACCACGAGCGCAAGCTCCGCGCTCGGGTGGGGGAGCGAGTCAGCCGCCAAGCGCTCGAGCAGCTGGCGCACGCGGGTCAGCACGGAGGAGCGCTCAGCCGGGTCGCGCAAGCGAGCGCCATCGACGATCAACACCAGCTTGTCAGCGCGACGCACGAGCGGGAGCGCAGAGAGGGCGAGCTGATTGTCGGCAACGGCCCGGAAGAGCTCGCCAGGCAGGTCCGCGAGCAGCAAGTTCAGCCTCTCGGCACCCTGGCTGAGCGCTAGGTGATAGATCTGGCGCCCGTCAGCGTCGGGCGCAGGGCGGTCGGGCGGTGCCGTCGAGGGGCCAGCGTTGAGGACCCGCTGATGAGCGAGAGCCTCAAACGCCAGCAGCGTGGACGAGCCGGCAAACCGAGCATCCTCCCCTGGGAGGCGCTGTCGCTCATATAGGCGCGCGGTCAATGTCGTCTTGCCACTGTCGCGCTCGCCCATCCAAACGACTACCCGCCCTGGACCGCTAGCGAGGAGTTGGCCCGCCCCCTCCGAGTCGAGCAACTCAGTGCCGAGCAGTGGCGTAACCGTGTCCTCGGCCGGAACGCCGGGCTCGGCACGGACTGGCTGTGGCGCCTCAGTCATGCCCGAGCAGCCGCAACGCGAGCGCCTCGCGATACGCCTGCACCGCGATCGCGGTTTCCTCCTGCCAGGCTTCGGTCAGCCCGTGTGCTGACGGCCGCCACCGCGGCTCGTCCCGGTCGTCCGCGAGCTCACGCCAATGTGACAGCTCGTTGGTCAGCGGAAACAGAAACGGGTGCGGCGCCGTGAGCAGGCGATCCTCGAGGTATGGGCCGGCTGCGGAAATCGCCTCGATCGGATCGACGCCCAACCCGCGCCCCGCGCCGGCAAGAACGCTGCCGAGCAAAGCCTCGGCGCCGATCGCCGGAGTACCACCCACAGTGCGTTGCGCGAGCTCGATCGCGGCGATGATCGGGCGCGCCTCCTGCGCGACGTCGCTCCACGACGCCTCTGCCGTCTCGCACCAAGACTCCAACACCCAGGTCTGTTGGCGCAACTGCTCACGCAGTACGGCGTGCTCGGAGTCAGCCCGGGCGGCGAGCTCGTCAATCCTGGCCGCCAACTCGGTCACGATGTCAACCTGCGTCACGAGTTCGCTCCCCCGGCGGTACTGCGTCGATTGGTGTGCAAGGTCTTGCGCCGTGGCGTCGAGCGAACGCAACGCATCGCGAACGAACTCGCTAGCCGACGGAACGGTGGCCAGCGCCACCAAGCGCCGAGCAGACGCCGACCGGTAGTCGAGCTGGCGGCTCGCGTAGTCGGGCAGTCGTATCCCGTCAATTGCGACGCGCTGGCCACTCCAGTCGGCCGACAGGACGAGCATCGAGATCAGGGTCGAGACATCGCTGTCGGGCTCAACAGCCAGCTGATCGGCAAGGGCGGCGGCCACAAGTGCCGGCGGCTCAGCGTCCCCGACTGCGGCCGTGCGAGCGTTATCGGCGGCGCGGGCCGCTTCTCGCACCGTCTCGATGATCCGCTCGCCGGCTGGCTCATCACCGTACGCATAGGCGACCGCATCAACGGCGTTGCGCAACGAGAGCGCCTCGCGCAGCGCTTCCACGCTCTTGCGGAGGCGTGTAATTCGCTCGCCGCCGAGGTCCACCGTAATCGGCCGCAGCCAGTCTGCCATGCGGTCGTCCAGCAGCGTGGTCGGGAGGGGGTCAACAACCATCAATGTTCTCCTCAGGGTGGAGCGTTCTCGAGATCTCTCGCCGACGTGCCCGGCTACCTCACAAATGTAGGCGACAACGGGGCCGCCTTACGAGGAGCTGGCGGACGTGATCGCTGGGGATCATGTCGCGGAGTATTACGCGCCGCCCGAATGCGAGGCGGCCCGACGACCGCCGTGGCGACCGCTCAGCCGTCGCGCCCGATCGAGAAGCTCGCCCAGATGCATAAGGAAACCTGGCGGATTTTGGACAGATGTCCTCGGCCCTTCGCTTAAGTAAGCGCTACCATCAGCGCGAAGGCTCGCAACGAGGAGACGCACGCGGTGGGCAGAGACATCACCTTGAGATCGCCCCCGCGACTGCGACTATCGAGCCAGGTGGGACGCGAGCACCATTGCCCATGGCAGCCGACACGGAACAGTCTGG
>JBEKBL010000159.1:0-5151 GCA_050015415.1 Solirubrobacteraceae bacterium | reverse complement strand
CGCGGCTAGATGGCGAGCTTGCGGGAGAGGATCGTCACGCTGACCGTCGCGTTCGGTGAGCGGGCGCTCGAGCCACTCGAGCGCTGGCTCGGCCGCTCCTCGCTGGTCGGCGATCAGCCATTCTTCGACGTCGAGCAGTTCCCGTGGGCGCAGACGCTCGAGGCCAACTGGCAGAAGATCCGCACCGAGCTCGACAGCGTGCTCGAAGATCAGAAGGATCTGCCGAACTTTCAGGACATCTCGGTCGACCAGGCGACGATGACGACCGACGATCGCTGGAAGACCTACTTCCTCTACGGCTACGGCTTCAAGTCGGAGGCCAACTGCAGGCGCTGCCCGCAGACCGCCCGCCTCTGCCAGCAGATCCCCGGGATGAAGACCGCCTTCTTCTCGATCCTCGCTGCGGGCAAGCACCTGCCCGCGCACCGCGGGCCCTACAAGGGCGTGATGCGCTACCACCTCGGCCTGCTGATCCCCGAGCCGGCGGATCAGTGCGCGATCCGCGTCGACAGCGAGACCCGCCACTGGGCCGAGGGCAAGTCGATGATCTTCGACGACACCTACGAGCACGAGGCCTGGAACGACACCGCGGGGACGCGCGTCGTGCTGTTCGTCGACTTCGTGCGCCCGCTGCGCCAGCCGGCGCGCGCGCTCAACTGGCTCGTCCTCTGGGCAATCGCCTTCTCCCCGTTCATCGGCGACGCCAAGCGGCGCCACCTGGACTGGGAGAAGCGCTTCGAGGCGCTGAAGGCCAACCGGGCGACCGTGTAGTTCCGGGGTGCCGCATGCGGCACCCCGCCGATCGGTGCATGCACCGATCGGGGCCTCGGCGCATGCGCCGAGGCCTACCCACCCAGGCGGGCGCGCATCACCGCGATCGCCTCCGGGTTGGAGTCGACGAGCACGTAGCGGCGACCGAGCTGGGCGGCGACCGCGCCGAGTGTGCCCGAGCCGGCGAAGAAGTCGAGACACCAGCCGCCGGGACGCGACGAGGCGGCGACGATCCGGCGCAGCACGCCCTCCGGCTTCTGGGTCGGGTAGCCGGTGCGCTCGCGGCCGTTGGTCGCAACGATCGTGTGCCACCAGGTGTCAGTCGGCCGCTTGCCGCGCGCCGCCTTCTCCGCGCTGACGAGGCCCGGAGCCATGTAGGGCTCGCGCTCGACGGCCTGCGCGTCGAACAGGTGGCGCTGCGCGTCGCGGACGTAGACGAGGATCGTGTCGTGCTTGGCCGGCCAGCGACGGGCCGGCTTGCCGCCGTAGTCGTAGGCCCAGATGATCTCGTTGAGGAAGCAGTCGCGGCCGAAGATCTCGTCGAGCGCGACCTTGACGTAGTGCGCCTCGCGGTAGTCGAGGTGGACGTAGAGGGTGCCCTCGATCGCGAGCAGCTGGCGTGCGCGCTCGAGCTTCGGCGCGAGGAACGCCAGGTAGTTCTCGAAGCTGTCGGCGTATGCCATGTCGCTGACGGCGGCGGTGCGGTAAAGCCGGCCGCCGAAGCCGCGATGGCTGCCGGCGTCATCGCGCTCGGCGGTGACTCGGCGTGCGCGGCGCCGCGCGCCGGTGTTGAAAGGCGGATCGATGTAGATCAGATCGAACGCGCCATCCGGCAGGCGTGGCAGCACCAGCTCGGCCTCGGCCTCGATCACGAGGTCGTCGTCGAGCCGGATCGGCTCGTCGAGATCGGCCGGAGCGAGCGCGCGCATGCGCCTGCGAGCGTAGGGCGCAGCGGGTGGTCTTGCGCGCTGGCTAACCTACGCTGAGAGATGAGCGACCGGGTCCTGTGGCGTGCGATGGTCGTGGTCGGCGTGATCGGACTGGGCGTCGCCAGCTACCTGACGGCGGTCCACTACGGCCACCTGACGGTGCTCTGCGCCGTGAAGAACAATCCCTGCGCGCAGGTCCAGTCCTCGATCTACTCGCACGTCCTCGGCATCCCCGTGGCTCTGCTCGGCCTGATCGGCTACGTGCTGATCCTCGGATCGCTGCTCGTGCCGGCGAGTGACTGGAGCCGTGGGGCGACGCTCGGCGTGACGCTGTTTGGCTTCGTCTTCAGCGGCTATCTGACCTACCGCGAGGTCTTCACGCTGCAGGAGATCTGCGAGTGGTGCGTCTCGAGCGCGGTGCTGATGACGCTGCTCTTGATCGGCGCGGCGATCCGCTACCTGCGGGGCGGCGGCGTCGCCTCGCCGCTGGCTGGCGGCGGGTCGTAGCCCGCGACCGGTGGCAGGTCCCAGCCGCCGGTTTCGCCACGGTAGAGGTCGCCGCCGTGCAGGAGCATCGGCAGCGTGCGGGCGATGATCCGCAGGTCGAGCGCCGGCGAGCGGTGCTCGATGTAGTAGAGGTCGAGCTCGATCCGCTGGCCCCACGGCAGCGCGGCGCGCCCGTTGACCTGCGCCCAGCCGGTGATCCCGGGACGGATCGCGAGGCGGCCGCGCTGGCGCTCGCTGTAGACCGCTACCTGCTCGGGCACCGTCGGCCGGGGACCGATCAGCGACATCTCGCCGCGCAGGACGTTCCAGAGGTTCGGCAGCTCGTCGAGCGAGGTCCGCCGCAGCAGCGCGCCGACGCGCGTGATCCGCGGATCGCCGGCGTCGACCCAGAGCCCGGCGCCGATCCGCTCGGCGCCGGCGACCATCGTGCGCAGCTTGAGCACGTCGAACTCGGCGCCGTCGCGCCCGACGCGACGCTGGCGGTAGATCACGCCGCCACGCGACTCGATCGCGATCGCGATCGCCGCGAGCACGAGGATTGGCGATGCGAGCAGCAGCGCGGTTGCCGAGGCGGCGACGTCGATCGCGCGGCGGATCAACGCGTTCCCTCCGGGACTTCCCAGAAGGTCGGCGTCTCAGCAGTCAGGAAGTCCCACAGGCCGAGCGTGATCGCGGCGTTCATCGCGACGTAGTAGCGGGCGACGCGGAGCGGCCGCACCCGGATCGCTCCGGCGAGCAGCGCCGCCGCCAGCAGCGCGAGCTGAAGCCCGAAGCAGACGTCGTAGACGACGCCGCGACCGAGCAGCACGGCGTTCGTCGCGAAGGCGATGACGTGAAGGGCGCTCGCGCTGTAGCGGAGGACGCGATGGCTGAAGATCATCAGGCTGTAGCGCGCTCCGTAGCCGACCGGTGAGAGCATGCCGCCGCGCAGGACCGTGATCCAGACGTGACTCATGAAGCGGCGCTTGCGCGCGAATTCGCCGCCGATCGAGGGAACCATCTTCTCGACGGCGAGCGCATCCGGAACGTAGACGGCGCGCAGGCCCTGCTTGACCATGTGAAACGGCAGGTAGATGTCGTGGTCCATCCGCGGATCGATCACCAGATAGGCGGCGCGGCGCGTTGCGTGGATGCCGCCGTTGCCGGCCGTGACCGAGCGGACCCGCGACTCGAGCGTGCGGACCGCCATCTCGTAGCGCCAGTAGAGCCCCTCCTGGTTGTCGGCCCGCGGGCCCTCACCGGCCTGGATGAAGCGGACCTGGCCGCAGGCGTAGCCGACCTTCGGATCGGCAAACGCGTCGGCGAGCCGCGCGATCGCGTCGCGGTCGAGCGCGACGTTGGCGTCGGAGAAGACGAGCAGCTCGCCAGTCGATGCCGCCACCCCGGCGTCGAGCGCCGGAATCTTGCCGCGGCGCTCGAGGTCGAGCACGACATCGGCGCCGGCCTCGCGGGCGCGGGCCGCCGTCGCATCGGCGCAACCGTCGGCGCAGACGATCACCTCGAGGCGGTCGCGCGGCCAGTCGAGCGTCAGTGCATTGGCAACCTTGGCGGCGATCACCGACTCCTCGTCGTGCGCAGCGACGATCAGCGAGACGGTCGGAGGCTCGCCGACGCCGGCCGTCTGCGGGGCCTCCGGGATCAGGCGCGCCAGGGCGAGCAGCACGAGCGGGTAGCCGAGCTGCGCATAGACGAGCAGGCCGGCGCTGACCCAGAAGATCACCTCGACAGCACTCACGCAGCGATTCTCCCGCACCGTTCATGGGCTGGTCGCCAGGTTGCGCGCTTATCCAAGCCAAAGCTCGGCAACTACACTGCCGTTGGTGGCAAGCCGTAAAGAGCAAAAGGAGGCCGCGCGCCGCGCGCGCGAGCAGCGCGTCGCGCAGATGAAGGCCTCGCAGTCGCGGCGCAACCGCAGCTACCTGCTCGGCGGCATCCTCGCGGTCGTGATCGCCGCCGCGGCGGTGCTGATCCTCGTCAGCTCCTCGAACAATGGCGGCAGCGCGGCGAGCGTGCTGTCGCCCAAGAAGAACGAGGAGTACTACACCCCGGCACAGGCGAAGGCCGACGCCGAACAGCTGCTCAACGGCATCCCGGAGAACGGCAACGTGCTCGGCAACCCGAACGCGCCGGTCACGATCACCGAGTACGGCGACCTGGTCTGCAGCACCTGCGACTACTTTGCCGTGAGCTCCGAACCGCTGCTGATCGCCGACGACGTACGCGACGGCAAGGTCAAGCTCGAATACAGAGCTGCCGAGACATCGAGCGCCTACGCAAACGGCAGCGAGTTCGTCAACACGCAGGTTGCGGCGCGCGCGGCCGGCCTGCAGGACAGGGAGTGGTACTTCCTGATCATTCTCTACGACGAGCAGCCGCACTTGATCAATGGCAAAGCCGCCGAGCTCGAGAAGTACGTAACCACCGCCTACCTCCAGAATCGGGCGGCGCAGGTCCCCGGCCTCAACCTGATCAAGTGGCAGGAGAATCTCGTCAACCCGACGCTGATCGGCGACGTGCACGCGGATCTGGCGGCCGGCAACCAGCTCGGCGTCGTCTCGACGCCCACTGTCTTCGTCAAGGGTCCGAAGGGCGATGTCCAGTGGGACAAGGGATCGGACACGCTGCCGGCCACGGCGACGGCGCTGCGTCAGCTCCAGTCGCTGATCAAGCAGGTCAGCTGACGAGCGTCGCGTAGAGCGCCGCCGTCTGCGAGGCGACGCGCTCCCATGAGGCGGCGCCGAGGGCAAGCGCCGTCGCGCCGTTTGCCAGCCGCTCCCGCTCGCCGGCGTCGGCCAGCAGCTCGACGAGCGCCTCATGAAGCGCCGGCGCCTCGCCCGCCGGCACGAGCCTCGCCGCGCCCGCGTCTGCCACCTCGCGAAAGCCGCCGACGTCGCTCGCGAGGATCGGCTTGGCGAACGCGAGCGCCGTTGCGAGGACGCCCGAC
>JBEKBL010000158.1:0-5178 GCA_050015415.1 Solirubrobacteraceae bacterium | reverse complement strand
GAGCTCGAGCCGCGCATCTTCTCGTTCAACGCGCCGCAGGGCGCGTGCGAGCGCTGCTCGGGGCTCGGCTCGCAGCTCGAGATCGACCCCGACCTCGTCGTTCCGGACGGCGAGCTCTCGATCGCGCAGGGCGCGCTCGCGCCGTGGGCCGGCTCGAGCTCGGGCTACTACGAGCAGATGACGGCGGGGCTCGCCGAGCGCTACGGAATCGACGTCGAGAAGCCGTGGCGCTCGCTCAGCGCCAAGCAGCGCGAGATCTTTCTCTACGGCACCGGGGGCGAGCGCGTCCAGGTCCGCTACCGCAACCGCTTCGGTCGCGAGCGCGACTATGCGGCGCGCTTCGAGGGGATCGTGCCGAACCTCCAGCGGCGCTACCGCGAGACCGACTCCGAGTACCAGCGCGAGAAGATCGAGGAGTTCATGAGCGTGCGGCCGTGCCCGGCCTGCCATGGCGCGCGCCTGCGGCCCGAGTCGCTGGCGGTCCTCGTCGCTGGAACGCCGATCAACGAGTTCTGCGCGCTGTCGGCGCATAACGCGCTCGACTGGCTCGCGCACATCGAGCTGACCGAGACCGAGCGGCACATCGCGCGGCTCGTGCTGCGCGAGATCGAGGAGCGGCTGCGCTTCCTCGAGAACGTCGGCATCGGCTACCTCTCGATGGACCGCGCGTCGGCGACGCTCTCAGGCGGCGAGGCGCAGCGGATCCGCCTCGCGACACAGATCGGCTCAGCGCTCGTCGGTGTGCTCTACGTGCTCGACGAGCCGTCGATCGGCCTCCACCAACGCGACAACGCGAAGCTCGTCGAAACACTCGAGCGGCTGCGCGACCTCGGCAACACCGTTCTGGTCGTCGAGCACGATGAGCAGACGATGCGCGCGGCCGACCACATCGTCGACCTCGGGCCGGGTGCCGGTGAGCACGGCGGCCACGTCGTCGCCGAAGGGACGGCCCTCGAGATCGAGCTCGTGCCCGAGTCGCTGACCGGCCAGTTCCTGTCCGGCGCGGCGCAGATCGCCGTTCCCGGCCGCCGCCGCACACCGAGCGGCTACATCGAGATCCGCGGCGCCAGCGAGCACAACCTGCGCGGAATCGACGTGCGCGTCCCGCTCGGGGCGCTGACCGCCGTCACCGGCGTCTCAGGCTCCGGCAAGTCGACGCTCGTCAACGACGTGCTGCTGAAGGCGGTCGCGAACCGCCTGCACCGCGCGCGCCAGCGGCCGGGCGCACATCGCGAGGTGCGCGGGATCGAGCAGCTCGACAAGATCGTCGCCGTCGACCAGTCGCCGATCGGCCGCACGCCGCGCTCGAATCCGGCGACCTACACCGGTCTGTTCGACGTGATCCGCGACCTCTTCTCGAAGACCCAGGAGGCCCGCGCCCGCGGCTACAAGCCGGGTCGCTTCTCGTTCAACGTCAAGGGCGGGCGCTGCGAGGTCTGCCGCGGCGACGGTCAGATCCGCATCGAGATGCACTTCCTGCCCGACGTCTACGTGCCGTGCGAGCAGTGCCACGGACGCCGCTACAACCGGGAAACGCTCGAGGTGCGCTTCAAGGGCAAGACGATCGCCGACGTGCTCGACATGCCGGTCGAGGAGGCCGTCGTGTTCTTCGAGCACATCCCGTCGATCCACCGCCGCCTCCAGACGCTCGACGACGTCGGTCTCGGCTACATCCGCCTCGGCCAGCCGGCCACGACTCTGTCTGGGGGCGAGGCCCAGCGCGTCAAGCTGGCGACCGAGCTTTCGAAGATCGCGACCGGCCGCACGCTCTACATCCTCGACGAGCCCACGACCGGACTCCACTTCGCCGACGTCAAGCGCCTGCTCGAGGTTCTCCAGCGGCTGGTCGACGCCGGCAACTCAGTTGTCGTGATCGAGCACAACCTCGACGTGATCAAATGCGCCGACCGCCTGATCGACCTCGGCCCCGAAGGCGGAGACGAAGGCGGCCTGGTGCTCGCCACGGGCACCCCCGAGCAGGTCGCCGCCGTCGGCGAGTCCCACACCGGCCGCTTCCTCGCGCCACTGCTCGCCCTGGCGGGCGCAGCCCATGACGGCAGGCAAGGCGAGGGGCGCGCGAGCGGCGCCGGGCAGCGCAGGCCTATACGTCGCCGAGCTGCTGCCTGAACGCTTCGAGCTCGTCCGGGGCGATCGAGAACGTGTTCTCGGCGCGCGGAAAATGGCCGCTCCGCACGTCCTCGGCGTACTCCGCGATCGCGCTCAGCATCTGGCCATGCAGGTCCGCGTACTGCTTCGAGTGACGCAGCGCCTGCCCCGGATAGACACCGAGCATGTCGTGCAGCACGAGCACCTGGCCGTCGGTACCGGCGCCCGCCCCGATCCCGATCACCGGAATCGAGAGCAACGCCGTGAGCTCTGCCGCAACGGCCGCCGGGATCGCCTCGAAGACGATCGCGAAGCAGCCGGCCGCTTCGAGCGCACGCGCCTCGCGCCCGACGGCTAGCGCTCGCTCCGCCGTGCGCCCCTGCGCACGGCGCCCACCCAGCGCGGTCGCGCTCTGCGGTGTCAGGCCGACGTGGCCCATCACGGGAATTCCCGCGGCGACGATCGCCGCGACCCGCGAGACCTGCGTCGTGCCGCCACCCTCGAGCTTCACGGCGTCCGCCCCGGCCTCCTTGACGAAGCGCTGGGCGCTCTCTACCGCCTTCTCGTCGGAGGCCTCGTAGGAGCCGAACGGCAGGTCGGCGACGAGCAGCGGTGCGCGCAGGCCGCGGCGTGCAGCGGCCGCGAGCATCAGCATCTCCTCGAGCTTCACGGGCACCGTCGAGCCGTAGCCGAGCACGACGTCGCCGGCTGAATCGCCGACGAGCACGACATCGACGCCGGCCTCCTCGGCGATTCGCCCGCTCGGAAAGTCATACGCGGTGATCATCACGATCGGCTCGCCGAGCCGCTTCTTCTCGGCAAGTCGCGGTAGCGTCATCGCCAAGCGGTCGCTTCCGGCGACTGTCTCCTGAGGCATGGTTGACATGACTAGCGGCCTCCTCTGCGCCTATGCGAGCAGCGCTTCGACGCGGTGATCGACCGCGACGATCTCGTTGTGCCGATCGACGTGAACGACCCGCGGGCGATAGCTCGCGAGCTCCTCGGCGCTGTAGCCGGCGTAGGAGATCACGATCACGGTGTCGCCGCGGTGCACGAGCCGCGCCGCCGCGCCGTTCACCTTCAGCTCGCCTGAGCCGCGCTCGCCGGCGATCGCGTAGGTCTCAAAGCGCGAGCCGTTGTTGACATCGACGACCGTCACCTGCTCGCTTGCGAGGATGTCCGCCGCCTCGAGCAGCAGCGGGTCGAGCGTCACCGACCCGACGTAGTTGAGGTCGCAGTCTGTGATCTGGGCGCGGTGGATCTTTGATTTCAGCATCGTGCGCTGCACGCGGGGCTACCTCCCATTCGTCGGGGTTGGTGACACGACGACGTTGTCGATCAGCCGTGCGCGGCCGACCTTCGCCGCCACGGCGATCAGCACCGGGCGATCGATCTCTGCGACCGCCTCGAGCGTCTCCGGGTCGACGATGTCGAGATACTCGGGCTCGATCTCGTAGGCGGCCAGCTCGCGCCTCGCGGCCGTGGCGGTCGCCGAGCTGTCGCGCTCGCCCGATGCGATCAGCGTGGCGGCCTGCTCGAGCGCCCGCGACAGCCCGACGGCGTGCGCACGCTCGTCCGCCGTCAGGTAGGCGTTTCGGCTCGAGCGAGCGAGCCCGTCCGCTTCACGAACCGTTGGGAGGACCGCGATCCGCACCGGCATGTCGAGGTCCGCAACGAGCCGCTTGATGACGACCGCCTGCTGCGCGTCCTTCTGGCCGAAAAAGGCGACGTCCGGCGCGACGATGTTGAAGAGCTTCGTCACGACGGTCGCCACGCCCTCAAAGTGGCCGGCGCCGCGCTCCGCTCCCTCGAGCGTCTCACTGAGACCGCGCACGATGACGCTTGTCGCGAAGCCGGGCGGATACATCTCCTCGACGGACGGAGCGAACAGCAGATCGACTCCCGCCATGCGTGCGAGCTCAGCGTCCGCCGCCTCGTCGCGCGGATAGGACTCGAGATCCTCGCCGGCCGCGAACTGCGCCGGGTTTACGAACAGCGACATCACGACGACGTCGCACTGCTGACGCGCCGCCTGAAGGAGCGACAGATGGCCGTCGTGTAGCGCGCCCATCGTCGGCACGAGACCGACGAGCTCCCCGTCGGCGCGGGCCCGGCCAGCCGCGCGGGCAGGGGCACCCGCTCGGGCACGGGCACCCTTTCGGGCACAGGCGAGCGACCGGCGTAGCTCGGCGATCGTGCGTAGGGTTTGCATTCTGCTCGGTCCAGTCCCCGCTTGGGATACCGGTCGCGACTTGAGGTTCGGGGTGATACAACGCGGTCCGCGTCGCTTGCACGATCGCGGCCACCTCAAAGCCTAGCGCGCGGGACGACGCGCCGGGGTCGCGCGCCAATACCATCGCTCGACGTGAGCGCGACCGCGCGGCGCGAAGAGCTCAAGGAGCTGCTGATGGCGGCGCGCCAGTGCACGCGCTGCGCCGAGCTCGCGGCCACCCGCACGTCGGTGGTCTTCGGCGCAGGCAACGCCGATGCCGAGCTGATGTTCGTCGGCGAGGCGCCCGGCGCCAATGAGGATCTCCAGGGCCTCCCGTTCGTCGGCGCCGCTGGCAAGCTGCTTGAGCAGCTGCTCGGCGAGATCGGCCTCAGCCGCGAGGAGGTCTTCATCGCCAACGTCCTCAAGTGCCGACCGCCCGGCAACCGCGACCCGCAGCCGGTCGAGATCGAGAACTGCCGGCCCTACCTGGTGCGTCAGATCGAGCTGATCCAGCCTCGCGTCATCTGCACGCTCGGCAACTTCGCCACGAAGCTCCTGCGCGGCGATCCGGCCGGAATCACGCGCGTCCATGGGCAGCCGGAGGTCCGCACGATCGGCGAGCACGCGGCGCGGCTCTACCCGCTGTTCCACCCGGCCGCGGCGCTCTACACGCCGAGCACACTCGAGACGCTGCGAGCCGACTTCGTCCGCCTGCCCCCGCTGCTCGCCCTCGCCGCGCCAGCCCGCCCCGCGCCGGCGCCCGATCCCGCGCCCGCGGCTGCGGCGGAGCCCGCGCCTGAGCCGGACCACGAACCTGCGCCCGCAACACAGCTGGGGTTGTTCTGAGCGCTCCGCCGCGC
>JBEKBL010000157.1:0-5195 GCA_050015415.1 Solirubrobacteraceae bacterium | reverse complement strand
AGGGACTCAACGATCACGGGCTCCAGTGGCGTCGGCGTTCTCGACAACAGCAGCACGCCGGCGGCGATCTACGGCTCGACGATCACTGGCAGCTCGGGCGACGGTGTGGATGCAGGAGGCGGCGCACAGCTCACGCTCGGCGCCGATCTGCTCGCGTCCAACGGCTCAGACTGCGCGACGTACGGCGGCGGCACGATCATCGACGCCGGCTACAACTACAGCGACAACGGGGCGTGCCCCGGAACTGGCACGAGCCACAACGGCGAGTCGGGTCTCGCCGTCGGGGCGCTAGCCTCGAACGGCGGCGGCACGCAGACCGAGAGCGTCACGCCCGGGAGCACCGCCTATGACGTCATCCCGGTCGGCGCCACCGTGGGAGGCGAGCCCTTCTGCTCCGGCACGGACCAGCGCGGCGTCCCTCGTACAGGCCCGACGAGCGGCTGTAGCGTCGGGGCTTTCCAATATGCGCCGCCGGTCGTGACCGGCTTCAGCCCGACCGCGTCGGTCGAGCCCGGCCTGCCCGTCACGCTCCACGGCTACGGGCTCGTGGATGTCACGAGCGCCGACGTCGGCTCGAGCGCCGCGACGATCACGAGCGAAACCGCGGGTTCGCTTACGCTCGACGTTCCGCTGTCGCTGGCACTTGGCTCGCAGCCGATCACCCTGAGGAACCCCGACGGCAGCACAATCGTCGCGTTCAACACAGTCGGACCTCCCGGCGTCAGCACGCCACTGCTCCCGCCAGGCCAATACGAGGTCGCCTACTCCCAGCCGCTGGCGGTCACCGGCGGGGGCGCCCCGTACTCCTACGCTTTGACATCGGGAGCGCTGCCCGTCGGGCTCAGCCTCGCGAGCTCGGGCGTCGTCTCCGGCACGCCGACGCGGGCTGGCGGCGCCGCGTTCGGCGTGACGGTCACCGATGCCAACGGCGTCAGCTCCTCGAGCTTCACCGTGTCGCTCGTGATCGCGACGCCGGTGATTTCGATCGAGTCGGCGAGGCTCAGGCTGAGCGGCAGCTTGCTGCCGGTGACGCTGAGCTGCGCGGCCGCCCCGTGCAAAGGCAGCGCAAGCCTGACCGAGTCGGTCAAGACGCGCGTGAAAGGCAAGGTCAAGGCGACGACGGTGGTCCTCGCGTCGGTCCGCTACAGCCTCACGTCCGAGCAGAGCGGCAGCGTGACGCTCGCGCTGACGCCGGCAGGCGTCAAGGCGTTGAAGCACGTGAAGAAGCATTCGCGCAAGGAGACGCTCAACGTCACCGCGGCCGCAGCGACGACCGACTCGAGCACGGTCCTCGTCAGCTGACTCCGGCCGCCGTTTCTCTAGGTGCGCGCGAGGTGCTGCGCACGCGCCACCTTCACCGCGGCGGTCAGCGACTCGATGTCATAGGCGCCGTGGTGTCGGCGGCCGTTGACGAAGAAGGTCGGCGTGCCGGACACGCCGCTGAGGTCGGCGCTATCGACGTCCTCAGCCACGCGCGCGGCCCGGACGTGCTTGCGCAGCTCCTCGATGAAGCGATCGAGGTCGAGTCCGAGCTCCCCGGCGTAGTCGTGGAGGTTTTGCGGCCGCAGCGCGTCCTGGTGCTCGAATAGCAGGTCGTGCATCTCCCAGAAGGCTCCCTGTGCCGCCGCAACCTCGGTCGCCTCCGCCGCGAGCTGCGCGTGCGGGTGGACATCGGTGAGCGGCAGGTGCCGCCAGACGTAGCGCAGGTCGCCGAAGTCGGCGAGCAGTTCGCGCAGCACTCCCTCCGCCTGCCCGCAGAACGGGCACTCGAGATCGCCGTACTCGACGAGCGTGATCGCCGCCTCGCGTGGCCCGCGGATGTGGTCGCGCTCGGGATCGACGTCCACCACGAGATCCACGAGCAGTTCTAGCTTGCCGGTCAGCGCCCGCGCACGGCGGCGCGCCGGCAGCATCGCCACCAGCCGGAAGATCAGCCAGCTCAGCGTGGACGCGCAGACGGCGGCGCTGAGGATGCCGAGCTTCGCCTCGTTGAGGCTCACGCCGGTGAACGCGATCGACGCGATCAGCAGCGCCACGGTGAAGCCGATGCCGGCGATCACACTGCCGCCGAGCGCCGCAGCCCAACCGACCGGGAGTCGCAACCTGCCGCCGGAGAGCACGCGTGCAGCCTGCGAGCCGGCGAGGATTCCGGCCGGCTTGCCGACGACGTAGCCGATCAGGATCCCGAGCGTGATCGGTGAGCCGAACGCGCGCGAGAGGAACGCTCCGCTGATCGGGATGCCCGTGTTGGCGAGCGCGAACAGCGGCACGACGACGTAGCTCGACCACGGGTGATAGAGCTGCTGCAGGCGTTCGTTCGGCGAGATTGCCGACTCAAGCGCGACCCGCGCCGAGCGCGCCAGCTCGGGCGTCGGCTGCTCGCGGAACGAGCGGAATCTGTCGGTCGCGCGCTCGAGATCGCTGCGCGCCGCGGTGAACGCGACGGTCAGCAGGCCCATCGCCAAACCGACGATGACAGGGTCGACTCCGGACTCGAACACCGCAACCCACATCACGAGACCGAGCGCCGCATAGACCGGGCCGAAGCGGACGCCCAGTGCGCGCACGCCGAGCGTCAGCGCGAACGCGCCGAGCGCCACGAGTGCGGCCACGAGCGCGACGTGATGCGTGTAGACCGTCGCGATGACGACCAGCGCGACGAGGTCGTCGACGACGACGACCGTGAGCATGAAGGCGCGCAGCCGGCCCGAGATTCGCGGGCCGACAAGCGCAAGCATCCCCAGCGCGAACGCGGTGTCGGTCGACATCGCAGCGCCCCAGCCGTCGGCCGAGCGCGTGCCGGCGTTGAAGGCGAGATAGATCGCGACTGGCACCAGCATGCCGCCGATCCCGGCCACCAGCGGGACAACGAAACGCCGGCGCTCGCGCAGCTCGCCGATATCGAACTCGCGCCGCGCCTCGAGTCCGACGACGAAGAAGAAGAAGACCATCAGCCCGTCGTTGATCCAGTGCCGCAGGTCCTGCGAGATGCCGTCCGACCCGACGCGCACCGACAGCGTCGTCGCCCACACGCTGCGGTAGGAGCCGTAGTCGATGTTCGCCCACGCAAGGGCTGCGACAGCCGCGGCGAGCAGGATCACCGCACCACCCGTCTCTGTACGAAGCGTCCGCAGCAGCGGCGTCGCTGCGTTGCGCGACCACGCGGTCCGCGCGCCCTCGATCACCCCGCTCTGATCCTCACCGGCCATGATCGGCGCATTCTCTCCGAAGCCGGGCGCGAACCCGGCTGGCGAGCTACGGCTCTGTCCCTCAGGCTCCGCCGCGCAGCGGCAGCTCACGAGCGTCGCGGCGGCCGCTCGCGATCTGCGTGGCCTCGCGCACCAGGTCCTGGTTCATCAGGGCAAGGAACAGCAGCGAGCCGAAAATGACGACTGCGTCGATGCTCTCACGACCCTCCTTCGTCCAGTAATCGTCCTGGAGGTTGAGCCACAGCGCGAACTCGTCGAGCGTTAGCGCGGAGGCCATCCCGTAGCCCACGGCCGAGGTCCGGGACGCCCACCGTCGAGTCGGATTCGTGCCGATGCCGAGCTGCGCATTCCACGCGTATCCGGTGGCCAGCAGGCCGATGATTCCAAACGTCATGTGATGGATGTGATGCCCACCGGGGCTGATGTTCCGAAACGGCCCGCGATTGGCCCGTATCGCATGCGTGATCCCGCGAACCGTCGCGAACGCGGCCACGAAGCCGATGTTCCCAAGGAACAGGCGCTCCTGTCGCGGGTCGGACAGGTGCTTGCGGTAGAGCGCGCCGAGCACCTTCGGCGCGAGGAGCGAGCGTGAGAGCGGAGGCAGCGACATCCCGGGTCACAATACCCCGGCCGCGCCGCTGGCCCGCTGGCCCGGGGTGCTCAGGCGGCGACCCGCTCGACGCCGTCGAGCAGCAACCAGTTGGCGCGCAGCACCGCCTCAGCCTCACCGAGCAGGGCATCCTGATCGGCGTTGGAGAGGCGCGCGTCGATCAGCTCCCGTCCGGCAGCCGCATGCTCGACGTCGAGGCGCTCATGCAGCTCGAAGTACGCGGCTCCCGGCCCTTCGATCCCGTAATGCGTGGCGAGACCATCGCGCTTCGTCTTTGAGATCTCGGGCTGGGCGGCCTCGATCGCATACACGGCGACGAGCGTCGCGAGCTGTGAGCGCCCATCTTCGCCGCTCCAGGCGCTCGCGCAAGCCGTCGTCTCGGGTTGCGGCGCCGCGTCACGATCACCGCCGACGGCGTCGACGAATTGGTCCCAGAGCGCGACGTGGCGAGCCTCCTCGGCGGCGTGCACGGCAAGCTCGGCGCGCGCATCCCCGTCAGCATCGGCCGCGGCAATTGCCGACGCCCGCGCGAGCGCAACGACGGCGTGGCGGTACTGCCCCGAGTAGTCGGCCAGCTCGGCGGGGCTGAGCTCGCCCGCGCTCCAGCGCACGTAGAACGGGTGGCGCAGTACGTCGTGCTCGCGGGCGATCGCGTCGAAGCGGGACCAGAAATGCATGAGTGACATCTCCTGCTCGAAGGTGAGTGACCGCTGATCCTACTCAGCGCCGAGGATCTCTCGAAACCGTCTTGTCACAAATCGCGCTGTTCGCGCCCATTAACTCCAGACAGATGGCGACCTACGAGGACATCGGTGCAGAAGACGGCTCGTGGCTCGACAATCTCGCGCCCGATTGGGGCGGTCGGCGACGCTCGTTGCGTGCTCAACGAGTCGCTCGCCAGCTGGTCGAGCTCTCCCGCCTGAACAACGGCGGCGAGGTCGCGGAGCTGCGGACGATCGAGCTGATGACGTTCCTGCGCACCCTGCTGCGCGACTATCCGAGCGTCGCCATCACGAGCGCGCCAGTGGAGGCCCAGGTGCTGACCGACTCTCGCCGCCTTGCGGCGGTGCTCTTCGCGGTGCTCGACAACGCGCTCGTTCACGGCGCTCCCCCGGTTGAGGTCGCCGTCACCGCCGATGCGATCTCGATCACCGACGGCGGCTCGGGATTTGCGCCGCAACTGCTCCGCGAAGCGACCCGGCCGTTCAGCACAGGCTCGCGCGTGGCCGCTCGCGGCGTGGGCCTCGGACTCGCGATAGCCACCGCCCAGATGCGGCTCCTCTCGGGAGCCCTGTTGCTCGACAACTGTCCTGCTGCGGGGGCACGCGTCACGGTCAGCCTCGCCGTGCCGGCCACGAGCAGTGAGGGCCAAGTTC
>JBEKBL010000156.1:0-5264 GCA_050015415.1 Solirubrobacteraceae bacterium | reverse complement strand
ACCTCCGTACGCCGGGCCAGGAGCACAAGGAAGACCTCGAGACGGGCACACGCGCCGCCGCCGCCGGCGGCTACTGCGCCGTAATTGCGATGCCCAACACCGCGCCGGTACTCGACAGTCCGACCCTGCTGCGCGGCGTCATCGCGCAGGCCCGCGAGCAGGCGCGCGTCCGCGTCGGCTTCATGGCCGCAATCAGCGTCGGCCTGCGCGGCGAGCAGCTCACGGAGATGACGCTGCTGCGCGAAGCCGGCGCGATCGGCTTCACCGACGACGGCAAGCCGGTCGTCTCGGCCGGCCTGCTGCGCCGCGCACTGACCTACCAGCGGCTCGCCGGCGGCGTGCTCGCCCTGCACGAGGAAGATCCGACGCTCTCCGGCGGCGGCGTGATGCACGAGGGAGAGGTGTCTGCGGCGCTCGGCCTCGCCGGGATCCCCGCGATATCCGAAGCGACGATGATCGCGCGCGACGCCCTGATCGCCAAAGCCGAAGGCGGCCGCACTCACTTCCAGCACCTCTCAGCACGCCAGTCGGTCGACGCCCTGGCCGCCGCCAAGGCAAACGGCGCGCCGGTCAGCGGCGAGGTCTCACCGCACCACCTGCTGCTTTGCGATGGGGAGGTCCGCACGCTCAACACGAGCTTCAAGATGAACCCGCCGCTGCGCAGCGAGGACGACCGCGGCGCGCTGATCGACGCCCTCCGCGACGGCACGATCGACTGCATCGCGACCGACCACGCGCCGCACTCGCGCGACGAGAAGGCCGTTCCGTTCGAGGAGGCTCCGATGGGAACCACCGGGCTCGAGACGGCGTTCGCCGCGATCTACACCGACCTTGTGCTGCCCGGCACGCTGACGCTCAGCATGCTGATCGAGCGCCTGACCGCGGCCGCGCGCCTGTTCGAGCTCGACACCCCGACGATCGTGCCCACAGCCGAGGCGAATGTCTGCCTGATCGACCTCGACGCGACCTGGCGGGTCGGCGCCGGCGGCTACGAGAGCCGCGCGGCCAACTGCTGCTTTGCCGGGCGCGAGCTGAGCGGCCGCGTGCTCCTGACCGCGGCCGGTGGCCAGGTCTCCTACCGCGAGCGAAGCTTCGCCCTGAGCGCCGCATGAGCGCCGCCAGCGGGCCAGGCTTTGTTTATCTGGAGGATGGCGCTCGATTCGACGGGGTTTCGTGTGGGGCTGCGGTTGTCGCGGTCGGCGAGGTCGTCTTCAACACCGCGATGTCGGGCTACCAGGAGTCGATGACCGACCCGAGCTATGCGCGCCAGCTGCTGACCTTCACCTACCCGCACATCGGTAACTACGGCGTCAGCGCCGCCGCGATGGAATCGGGCGGCGTCCACGCCCGCGGCGCGATCATGCGGGCGGCGCGCAACGGCCGCAGTGCCGCCGGCGCGGAATCCGGCTGGCTCGATTGGTTGGCGGAGCGTGGCATCGCCGCCATCACCGATCTCGACACGCGGGCGCTTGTGCGCCACATCCGCGACAAGGGCGCGATGCGCGGAGGGATCTTCCCCGACGCGGTGTCCGAGTCCGAGGCGCGGCAGCTGATCGGCGCGGAGCCGTCGATGTCCGGTCGCGACCTGGCGCGCGAGGTGAGCCCGCGGGAGGCGTTCACGCTCGAGCCGACGGCGGGCGGGCGCGAGGGGCCGACGATCGCGGTGATCGACACAGGGATCAAGAGCTCGATCGTCGCCAACCTGCGCGCTCGCGGCGCCCGCCTGCGGATGCACCCCTGCACCGTGAGCGCCGCGGAGCTGCTGGACGACGCGCCCGATGGCGTCTTCGTGGCCAACGGACCAGGCGATCCGGCGGCGCTCTCCTACATCGTCGAGGAGCTGCGCGGCGTCGTTGGTCGCGTCCCGGTCTTCGGAATCTGTCTCGGCCACCAGCTGCTCTGTCGCGCGGTCGGACTCGAGACCTACAAGCTGCGCTTCGGGCACCGTGGCGCGAACCATCCGGTCAAGGATCTCGAGACCGGAAGGATCGAGATCACGAGCCAGAACCACGGCTTCGCCGTGCTCGGGCCCGGCGGCGAGCAAACGCTCGAAACCGACGAGCCGGTGCGCTGGGAGACCGACTTCGGCGTTGCCGAGCTGACGCACATAAACCTCTACGACCGCACCGTCGAGGGGCTGCGGCTGCCCGAGGCGGGTGCGAGCACGGTCCAGTACCACCCCGAGGCGGGACCGGGACCCCACGACTCCCTGCACCTCTTCGACCGCTTCGTCGGCGAGCTGTCCCGCGACCGGGCCGCTACCTGATGCCCCGTCGCGAGGACATCAAGCGGATCCTGATCCTCGGGTCGGGGCCGATCGTGATCGGCCAGGCGGCCGAGTTCGACTACTCGGGCGCGCAGGCCTGCCGCGTGCTGGCCGCCGAGGGCTATCAGGTGATCCTCGTCAACTCGAATCCGGCGACGATCATGACCGACCCAGACTTCGCGCACGCGACCTACATCGAACCGCTCCTGCCCGGTCCGGTGGCGCAGATCATCGAGCGCGAGCGCCCCGACGCGCTGCTCGCAACGCTCGGCGGGCAGACAGCGCTCAACCTCGCCAGCGCGCTGTCGCGCGACGGCACGCTGGAGCGCTTCGGCGTCGAGCTGATCGGCGCGAGCTACGAGGCGATCCGACGCGCCGAGGATCGCGAGCTGTTTCGCGAGACGATGCTCGAAGCCGGCCTGCGCGTTCCTCGAAGCGCCATCGCGAGCAGCGCCGCCGAAGGCGCGGCGGCGGCCTCGGAGATCGGCCTGCCGGCGATCGTGAGGCCCGCTTTCACGCTCGGCGGCCAGGGCGGCGGGATCGCGCGCACGCCGGAGGAGTACGAGCGGATCGTCGCCGGCGGGATCGCCGCGTCCCCGATCGGCCAGGTGCTGATCGAGGAGTCGGTGCTCGGCTGGGGCGAGTTCGAGCTCGAGGTGATGCGCGACCGCGCCGACAACGCGTTGATCGTCTGCTCGATCGAGAACGTCGACCCGATGGGCGTCCACACCGGCGACTCCGTCACCGTCGCGCCGCAGCAGAGTCTCAGCGACGCCACCTACCAGGAGCTGCGCGACCAGTCGCTGGCGGTGATCCGCGCGATCGGCGTCGAGACGGGCGGTTCGAACGTGCAGTTCGCGGTCAACCCGCGCACGCAGGAGATCGTCGTGATCGAGATGAACCCGCGCGTCTCGCGCTCATCGGCGCTCGCCTCGAAGGCGACCGGATTCCCGATCGCCAAGATCGCGGCGCGACTCGCCGTCGGCTACACCCTCGAGGAGATTCCCAACGACATCACGCGCGCCACGCCCGCGAGCTTCGAGCCGACGATCGACTACGTCGTCGTCAAGTGGCCGCGTTTCGCCTTTGAGAAGTTCCTCGGAGCCGAGCCGGTGCTGACGACGCACATGAAGTCGGTCGGTGAGGCGATGGCGATCGGGCGCACCTTCTCGCAGGCATTTCTCAAGGCGATGCGCTCGCGAGAGCTCGACGTATCGCCGGAGACGGACCTGCCGCTCGAGGAACTGCTCGCGCGCGCGGAACGACCGGGTGCCAGCCGCTACGACGAGATCCTCGAAGCGCTGCGTCGCGGCGCCAGCGTCGAGGACCTGCACGAGCGCACGGCGATCGACCCCTGGTTCCTGCGCGAGTTCGAGGAGATGGCGAGGGAACCTGAGGTCGCCTTCAGCGGGGTCCGCACCTTCAAATCCGTCGATACGTGCGCGGCCGAGTTCGCCGCGAGCACGCCCTACTTCTACTCGGGCTGGGAGCGTCCAGGACGCGACGGCAAGCCGACGCACGAGGTTCCGCAGAGCACGGGCGCCCGCACCGTCGTGATCCTTGGCTCGGGCCCCAACCGCATCGGCCAGGGCATCGAGTTCGACTACTGCTGCGTCCACGCCGCCCAGGCCGTGCGCGCGACGGGCCGTGAGGCGGTGATGATCAACTGCAACCCGGAGACGGTCTCGACCGACTACGACACGTCGAACCGACTCTACTTCGAGCCGCTGACGCTCGACGACGTGCTCGGCGTGATCGAGCTGGAGCAGCCTGAGGGAGTGATCGTCCAGTTCGGCGGCCAGACGCCGCTGCGCCTCGCGGCGGGACTCCAAGGCGCAGGAGTGCGGCTGCTCGGCACCAGCGTCGACTCAATCGACGTCGCGGAGGACCGAGGCCGCTTCGGAGCCCTGCTCACCGAGCTCGACTGCAAGGCCGCTCCCTTCGCCACTGCACGCAACGTCTCCGACGCGATCCGCGAAGCGGAACACATCGGCTTTCCGCTGCTGGTCCGCCCGAGCTACGTGCTCGGTGGACGCGCGATGGAGATCGTCTACAGCTCCGATGCGCTCGCCGACTACCTCGAGCGCTCGGGATCGGGTGCCGACGGTCGCGAGATCTACCTCGACCGCTTCCTCGAGAACGCGATCGAGGTCGATGTCGACGCGCTCTGCGACGGTACAGAGGTCTGGGTCGCCGGGATCATGCAGCACGTCGAGGAGGCCGGCATCCATTCGGGCGACTCGGCGTGCGTGCTGCCGCCGCACTCGCTTGGCGGTGAGATGATCGCGCGAATCTGCAGCCAAACGACGCAGATCGCCCTTGCGCTCGGCGTCGTCGGCCTGATCAATATCCAGTTCGCGGTAGCTCAAGCCGACGAGCTATTCGTGATCGAGGCGAACCCACGCGCCTCGCGGACAGTCCCGTTCGTCTCCAAGGCGATCGGCTATCCGCTCGCCAAGCTCGCCTGCCGGATCATGCTCGGCGAGACGATCGCCGAGCTCGCGCTGCCGGCCGACCCGATGCGCGGCACCCACGTCTGCGTCAAGGAGGCTGTGCTGCCGTTCAACCGTTTTCTCGGCGCAGACTCCCTGCTTGGCCCGGAGATGCGCTCGACCGGCGAGGTGATGGGCATCGCCAGCGACTTCCCGACCGCGTTCGCCAAGGCGCAGGCCGCCGCCGGCTCCGCGCTGCCGAACGCCGGCACCGCATTCATCACTGTGACCGACACCGACAAGGCCGCGGGCGCCGGGCTCGCAGCCCAGCTCCACGACCTCGATTTCCGCATCGTCGCGACGCGCGGGACCGCCCAGGCGATCGAGCGGATGGGCGTTCCGGTGACGACACTCAACAAGGTGGGCGAGGGCTCGCCCCACGTCGTCGACTGGATCGCACGCGGCGACGTCGACCTCGTCATCAACACCCCGACCGGCTCGGGCGCCCGCAGCGACGGCTGGGAGATCCGCCGCGCCGCGCATTCGCGCGGCATCCCCGCGATCAC
>JBEKBL010000155.1:0-5314 GCA_050015415.1 Solirubrobacteraceae bacterium | reverse complement strand
ACAAGTCCGAGGGCGTCATTCCGGCGAACGAGCTCTCGATCCGCAAGTCGGTCGACCCCCACGAGGAGGTCCAGATCGGCGAGGAGGTCGACGCCCTCGTCCTCACCAAGGAGGACCAGGACGGCCGGCTGATCATCTCCAAGAAGCGCGCGCGCTTCGAGAAGGCCTGGCGCCGCATCGAGGCCGCCGCCGAATCGGGCGAGCCGGTCGAGGGCACGGTCATCGAGGTCGTCAAGGGCGGCCTGATCATCGACCTGGGCGTGCGCGGCTTCCTGCCGGCATCGCTCGTCGACATCCGCCGCGTGCCGAACCTCGACGAGTACATGGGCACGCAGATCGAGTGCAAGGTGATCGAGCTCAACCGCTCGCGCAACAACGTCGTGCTGTCACGCCGCGCCGTCCTCGAGGAGGAGCGCAAGGAGGTTCGCCAGCAGATCCTCGATCGGCTCGAGCCGGGGCTCGTCGTCGAGGGCCAGATTTCGAACATCGTCGACTTCGGTGCATTCGTCGACCTCGACGGGATCGACGGCCTGATCCACATCTCGGAGCTCTCGTGGTCGCACGTCAACCACCCGAGCCAAATCCTCGAGATCGGCGACACCGTCAAGGTCAAGGTGCTCGACATCGACCGCGACCGTCAGCGCATCTCGCTCGGGCTCAAGCAGACCCAGGAAGACCCCTGGCAGCGGATCGTCAGCACGTACAGCATCGGCGACGAGCTGGCCGGCACCGTCACCAAGGTCGTCACTTTCGGCGCATTCGTCGAGATCCTCGACGGTGTCGAGGGACTCGTTCACATCTCCGAGCTCGCAGCGCATCACGTCGAGAACCCGCGCGAGGTCGTGCAGCCGGGCGACGAGATCCGCGTCAAGATCCTCGAGATCGACTCCGAGCGCCGGCGCCTTTCGCTGTCAGCCAAGCGGATCGAGGATCAGATCCTTCCGCTGCATCCGATCGAGCTCAGCGATGACGACCAGCCCGCGGACGAAGCCGTTTTCGAGGACGCCGACGCAGTGCAACCGGTGTTCGAGAACCTGGAGCCGGCCGAGGCCGCAGCGGCGGCGCCGGCAGCGCAAGCGCCGGCCACCGAGGAGCCAGTGCCGGAGGAAGCGGCAGCCCTCACCGAGGCAGCTGTGGAGCCGGAGCCGGCGGCCGAGTCTTCGACCGACGCCTCGGACGAGGCGCCGCCGCAGCCAACCGCCGACGCCTGATCCAAGGACGCCTGATCCGACGATCCCCTTCGTCGGCCTGACCGGCAGCATCGGCGCCGGGAAATCGACCGCTCTCGCCGCGCTCGAACGCCTCGGCGCCGTCGGCCTCAGCGCCGACGCGGTCGTTCATGAGCTTTACGAGACCGAGGCGGTCCAGACCGCGCTGCGGCTGCGCTGGGGTGACGCGGTGTTCACCAATGACCGCGCCGGTCGTCCCGAGGGGCACGAGGACGCGGCCGTCCACGTCGATCGGCAAGCGGTCGCACGGATCATCTTCAACAGCGATGATCAGCGAGCGTGGCTGCAGGGGCTTGTGTGGCCGCTCACGGAGCGGCGCACGGAGACCTTCCGGGAGGAGATCGCGCGCCTTGACCCGCCGCCGCGTGTCGGCGTTGTCGAGACCCCGCTGCTATTCGAGGCCGGCGCCGCCGAGCGCTTCGACGCGACGATCACCGTCGTCGCCGACGACCGCCTGCGCGCCCGGCGCCTCGCGCTGCGCGACCAGGCCGAGCTCGCGGCCCGCGAACGGCTCCAGCTCAGCCAGGAGGAGAAGGCCGCCCGCGCGACCTTCGCCGTCAGCAACGACGGCACGATCGAGGAGCTCGAGCGCAAGCTCGCCGAGATCCTCGATAGTCTCGCGGTGTGAGTCGCCGGTCAGCTCGACCGGGTAGCGCCACCGGACGTCGTCGCAGCGCGGCCGCTCTTCTCGTCGTGACGGCGATCGCCGCCGTCGCCGTCCTGGTCGCCGTGCCGCCCGTCGAGCGCTTCGTGCGCCAGCTCAGCTACCCACTTCACGACACGGCGATCATCAACCGCCAGGCCGCGGCCGAGCACCTCGACCCCGCGCTGGTCGCCGCCGTGATCTATGCCGAGTCGAAGTTCGATCCGCGAACCTCGCCCACCGGCGCGCTCGGCCTGATGCAGGTGGAGCCGTCGACGGCGCGGAACCTCGCGCGAATCTCCGGCGGTAGCGAGTTCACGGTTTCAGACCTTGCCCATCCCGCCACCAACATCGCCTACGGCAGCTTCTACCTGCGCTACCTGCTGAATCTCTACGACGGCAATCGGATGCTGGCCCTGGCCGCCTACAACGCCGGACCCACGAACGTCAACAGCTGGCTCGCGCGCGACCGCTCCGCCGGTCGCTCCCTCAGCGTCGCGACGATCCCGTTCCCGCAGACGCGCGCCTACGTCTCGAAGGTCGAGGCGGCCACGAAGACCTACCGCCGCTACTACGGGAAGCTGCTAGGGCCGCCTTAGCATCATCCCTGCGTCTGGCGGCGACGGCTCGAAGCAGCGCGAGCCTGGGGGCGAGCAGGCTGCGACTCGCGTTGGAGCACGTCGAGCTGGATGACGCGCTCGGCGAGTCGGCGATCGAGGCGTTGCGCGGTGCCTCTGCGCAGGCCAGCGACGCGCTGCGCCACGAACTGACTCACTAACCGCGTCCTCGAACACCGCCGGGCGGCGGCGCCTGCGCTCCAGTTTCAGAACGCGCTTCACGGGGCCGGGGGGCGCGCTTGGAATACTGCTCACATGCCTGCGTTTCGCCTCGATCCGGCGTTCACTCCCGCCGCCGACCAGCCGCACGCGATCACCGAGATCGCGCAGGCGATCGAGAACGGCGACCGCTACACCACGCTGCTCGGCGCGACCGGCACCGGCAAGACGATGACGATGGCCGGGGTGATCGAGGCGGTCCAGCGCCCAGCGCTCGTGATCGCCCACAACAAGACGCTCGCGGCGCAGCTCTGCAACGAGTTCCGCACCTACTTCCCCGAGAACGCGGTCGAGTACTTCGTCTCCTACTACGACTACTACCAGCCCGAGGCCTACGTCGCGAGCCGCGACCTCTACATCGAGAAGGACTCCTCGGTCAACTCCGAGATCGACCGCCTGCGCCACGCCGCGACCGCGGCGGTGTTCGCGCGGCGCGATGTGATCGTCGTCGCCTCGGTCTCCTGCATCTACGGCCTCGGCTCCCCGGACACCTATGCGCGCAATATGCAGCTGCTGCGCCGTGGCGAGACGGTCGACCGCGACGCGCTGCTGCGAAAGCTCGTTTCGATCCAGTACAACCGCAACGACACCGCGCTCGGCCGCGGCACGTTCCGCGTCAAGGGGGAGACGCTCGAGGTCTTCCCGGCCTACGCCGAGACCGCCTACCGGGCAGTGCTCTTCGGCGACGAGGTCGAGGCGCTGAGCGAGTTCGACCCGCTGACCGGCGAGCTCTTGAGCGCCGACCTCGAGCACGTCGCGATCTGGCCGGCAAGCCACTACAACGTCGCCGAGGGCATGATCGAGCGCTCGGTTGCCGAGATCGGCGCCGAACTGGAGGCGCGCTGCGCCGAGCTCGAGGCCGAGGGCAAGCTGCTCGAGTCCCATCGCCTGCGCCAGCGCACGCAGTACGACATGGAGATGCTGCGCGAGGTCGGATTCTGCTCGGGCATCGAGAACTACTCGCGGATCATCGACGGCCGCAAGCCGGGCGAGCGCCCCTACTGCCTGCTCGACTACTTCCCCAAGGACTTCGTCGTCTTCACCGACGAGTCCCACCAGACGATCCCGCAGATCGGCGGAATGTTCGAGGGCGACCGCTCGCGCAAGCAGACGCTCGTCGACTACGGCTTCCGTCTGCCGTCGGCGCTCGACAACCGTCCGCAGACCTTCGAGGAGTTCCTGCGGATGGCGCCGCGGATCGTCTTCGTCTCGGCGACGCCAGGAGAATTTGAGCGCACCCGCTCGGGCAAGGTCGTCGAGCAGATCGTCCGCCCGACCGGCATCGTCGACCCCCACGTCGAGGTCCGCCAGACCCGCAACCAGATCGACGACCTGATGCACGAGGTCCGCATTCGCGTCGACCGCGACGAGCGCGTCCTCGTCACAACACTCACGAAAAAGATGTCGGAAGATCTTTCGAGCTACCTGCTGGAGCTCGGCTTCCGCACGCGCTACCTGCACTCGGAGATCGACACGCTCGAGCGGATTCAGATCATCCGCGACCTGCGCCTCGGCGAGTACGACGTGCTCGTCGGCGTCAACCTGCTGCGCGAGGGCCTCGACCTGCCCGAGGTCTCGCTCGTCGCGATCCTCGACGCCGACAAGGAGGGCTTTCTGCGCGGCGAGACCTCGCTGATCCAGACGATCGGCCGCGCCGCCCGCCACGTCGACGGCACCGTGATCATGTACGCCGACCGCATGACGGCGGCGATGACCGCGGCGCTCGAGGAGACCAACCGCCGCCGTGCGATCCAGGTCGCCTACAACGAGGAGCACGGGATCACCGCCGCGTCGATCGTCAAGGGCGTCTCCGACATCAGCGACTTCCTCACCGCCGAGTCGAAGACGCCGACGCGCCGCCGCCGCGCCGCGACGAAGACCGCCGAGCTGACGCCCTCAGAGCTCGAGAAGCTTGCCGTCGAGCTCGAGGAGGAGATGCTCCTCGCCGCCGAGGAGCTCCGCTTCGAGTACGCGGCGCGCCTGCGCGACGAGTTGCGCGACCTGCGCCGCGACCTCGCCGCGATCAAGTCCATGGCCTGATTGTGGGTCGGACCGGCGCATGCGCCGGTCCGCGGGTGGGCGCATGCGCCCACCCGAAGACACCAGCACGCAGGGATCGCTGACGCTACGCGGCGAGGAGACGGTCGAGCTTGTCGAGCTGGCTCGACCAGCCGGCCTGCGCCATCGGAACGAGCTCGTCGGCGCAGATCATGCGGGCCGTGATGACGACGCGCGTGCGCTCTTCGTCGAGCGCGTGGAATTCGACCGTCGTCTCGCCGGACTCGATCATCGGATGGTCGGTGACGGCCTGCGCAAATGACAGGCGCTCGGGTGGCTCGACGACGCCGAAGTGACCGTCGTTCGGGTACTCCACGCCGTCGGGCCCGACCATCGTCAGCCGGCACGCTCCGCCGGGCCGCAGGTCGAACTCGATCTTCTCGCGCGGGGTCGTGAAGTGCTCGGGACCCCACCACTTGGTCACCTCGTCGGGGTCCGTCCAGAGTTGCCACACGAGCTTGCGCGGCCCGTCGAAAACGCGCTCGATCACGATCGTGTGCTCGCGCATTGCCGGTTGCTCAGCCATCGCCGTCTGCCTTTCGTTGGAT
>JBEKBL010000154.1:0-5321 GCA_050015415.1 Solirubrobacteraceae bacterium | reverse complement strand
ACCCGATCCCGTACACAAAGGACCTGCAGTACACCATTTCGTTCGAGAACGACGGCGAGAACGACGAGTTCGACGTCATCACCAAACTCACTCTGTCGTCCGCTTCGACTGCGACGGTGCTGGCCCAGACCTCGACGCGCGAGACCCAGCCGGGCCAGACCTACGCAGCGACCCTCGCCTTCCAGGCTGCGCCGACCGAGAACACGACGCTGCGTCTCACCGCCACCGTCGTACCGGTTCAGGGTGAGAGCGACAAGTCCAACAACACCCTGACCTTCCTCGTCGACTTCACGAACTCGTAGCGAGACGCGGCGTGACGTGCCGCCGGCAGGGGTCGGTACGGTTCCGGTGTGCTTCTCGCCGCCACCTCGGTCATCGACATCGTCGCGGTCGCGGGGGCCGCGGCGGCAGTGCTCGCCCTGGCGGGATGTTTTTGGCTGGCGCTCACCCTGCGATCGCTCCGGGCGGCGCAGCGTGCCGTGCTCGGTGAGCGAGAGGCGACCGACCTGGTGGCTTACGTCGTCCGCCTCGAGGAGGACCTGACAGTGCTGCGCGACTACCTGGACGATGCCGCAGCGCGACTCGACAGCCGGCTGCGCCGTGCCGAAGGGCGACTCGACGGGGCGATCGCCCACCGGTCGGTGGTGCGCTACGACGCTTACGGCGAGATGTCGGGACGCCAGTCGCTGTCGCTCGCCCTGCTCGACGCGTCTCGCTCGGGCGTGGTGCTGTCCTCGATCCTCCACCGTGACCAGGCGCGAATCTACGTCAAGCAGGTCCGGGCCGGCGAGAGCGAGCTGAAGCTGTCACCCGAAGAGGAAGAGGCGTTGCGCCTCGCCCTCGCTCAGGACGCCTGAGCGCCCGCCGCAGTGGGCATCCGGATCGCCTTCCTCGGACCCGAGGGCACCTTCAGTCACCAGGCGCTGCGCGACGCGGAGCCGCCTGAGGGGACCGAGGCGGTTGCAATGAGCACGCTCTATGGCACGGTGATGGCGGTCCACGACGGCGCCGTAGACGTGGCGCTGGTGCCGATCGAGAACGCGATCGAGGGTTCGGTCGACGTGACGCTCGACACGCTGGCGAGCGATGCCGACAACGTCACGATCATCGGTGAGACGGTTCAGCGGATCCGCAACTGCCTGATCAGCTCTGTCTCGATCGGTCTCGAGGAGATCAAGACGGTGCACTCACACCCGCAGCCGAGCGGCCAGTGCGCAAGGTTCCTACGCTCGCAGCTGCCGGCCGCGACGATCGTCGCCGCGAGCTCGACGGCGGAGGCGGTTCGCGCGGTCGCGGCGGCGGGAGACCCGAGCCACGCGGCGCTCGGCAACCGCCTCGCTGCGGAGCTCTACGGCGCACAGATTCTTCGCGCGGACGTTGACGACGAGCCGGACAACGTGACGCGCTTCGTCTGGCTGGCGAAGACGGAGCGGGCAGACGAGCTGCGTGGCTTCTTCGAGCGAGGCGAGTCAACAAAGACGTCGATCGTCTTCTGGGGCGGAGGCGACGAGGCGGCGGGCTGGCTCGTGAGCTGCCTCGGCGAGCTGTCGGAGCGCGACATAAACCTCACGCGGATCGAGTCGCGGCCGCGGCGTGTCGGTCTCGGGCACTACATGTTCTTCGCCGACCTCGGCGGCGCGTCCAGCGACGCACCACTCGCCGCCGCGATCGACGGCCTCCGCGGCCGCTGCCAGGAGGTCCGCGTCCTCGGCTCCTACCGCACCCCCTAGGCCCAGGGCCCACAACGAAGGAGGCGCTGCCCGCGACGACGCCATATAGACTCGCGCGAGGCGCATGTCAGCCGTGCTACCACCCCCGCCACTGAGGTCCACGTCGCCCGATGAGCACCGGCGACGTGGGCGTGAGGGTGGCCGGGTGCTCGTCTTGAACGCGACCTACGAGCCGATCAACGTCTGCACGGTGCGCCGGGCGATCGTGCTGATGCTGAAGGCCAAGGCCGAGGTGCTGGAAGAGGCGGAGTGGTCACTGCACGCCGAGCGCTTTGCGCTGGCACGACCGTTCGTGATTCGACTGACGAGCTATGTACGCGTGCCGCGCGACGCGCACCGGCGCAAGATCACGCGGCGCGCGGTCTTTGCTCGTGATGACTGGACCTGTCAGTACTGCGGCTCGCGCGGGAATCTGACCGTCGACCACGTGATCCCTCGCTCGAAGGGCGGTACATCGAGTTGGGACAACATCGTCGCGTCGTGTGCTCCGTGCAATCGCCGCAAGGCGGACCGCACGCCGGTCCAGTCCGGCATGCACCCGGCGCGCGCACCACACCAACCGCACGCCGAGATCTTCATCCGCGTTTCCAGTCCGACGATCCCGCCGGCCTGGCGGGCATACCTCCCTGCCGCAGCCTGAGCCGCGGTCCCGTCTTTCCGGTCCCAGCCGCAGAGAGGGCGCCCCGTAGGACGCCCTCTCGCTGGACTAGATCCGACAGGCCGCTGCGCGCTACACCAGCTCGCCGGGGGGACGAAGTCCGGCAGCCTGTGAGACGGTGGTCCGGGTTGGATTCCGCTAGGCGGGTCCAGCCGATTGCTCCGACCTAACGGCCGGCCACCTCCAGAGTCCCGCAAGTACTGTCAACCAATTGAGGACCACCTCCTTTCTCTGGTCCCAGCAGAGTAGCGAACCGGCCTGACGGCCGGTTCGCCCAGGCGCGGCGGACCTATTTGGTCCCGTTGTCGCTCGGAACGGCACCGTTCTCGGCGACGATCTCCTCAGGTCCTGTGTCGGCGACGAGGGCGATAGCGCTGACGGTGTCGTCGTCCTTGAGGTTCATCAGCCGCACCCCCTGGGCCGCACGACCGTAGCGGTTGATTCCGCGCACGCCGGTGCGCTGCACCATCCCGCCGTGACTTATGAAGACGAGCTCCTCGTGCTCGCGCACCACGAGCGCGCCGGCGAGGGCCCCCTTGTTCTCGGTCAGCTCGATCGTCTTGACGCCCATCGTCCCACGACCCTTGCGCGGGTAGTCGCTTAGCGCCGTTCGCTTGCCGTAGCCGTTCTCGGTCACGACGAGCAGCTCCTGCTCATCGCTCGCGACGTCCATCGTGAGCACGCGATTCCCGGGCTGCGAGACGTTCATGCCCTTCATGCCGGACGTGTCGCGACCCATCGCGCGGACGTCCGATTCACGCATCCGGACGGCCTTGCCCGAGCGTGACACCATCAGGATGTCGTCCTCTCCGCTTGTGCGGCGTACCGCAACGAGCTCGTCGTCGTCGCGGATCTTGATCGCGATGATCCCATCGGCGTTGATCGGGGTGTTGTAGGCCGCGAACTCCGACTTCTTGACGATCCCGCCGCGCGTCGCGAAGAGCAGGTAGCGGCCCTCGCTGTAGTCGCGCGTCGCGAGCACCGACTGGACGCGCTCGCCCTCGCGAAGCGGCAGGATGTTGACGAGCGCGCGGCCTTTCGCGGTGCGCGAGGCCTCGGGCAGGTCATAAACCTTTGAGCGGTACACCTTGCCGCGATTGGTGAAGAACAGCAGGTAGTCGTGCGTCGAGCAGATGAACAGGTGCTCGATGAAGTCGCCGTCCTTCATGTCCATGCCGTTGACGCCGCGACCGCCGCGGTGCTGCTGGCGGTAGGTGTCGAGCGGCAGCGACTTGATGTAACCGGTGCTCGTGATCGCGATCACCATCTGCTGATCGGCGATCAGGTCCTCGATGTCGATCTCGCCTTCGGCGTGCGAGATCTCCGTGCGCCGCTCGTCGCCGAAGCGATCGCGAATCTCGATCAGCTCTTCCTTGATCAGCGCGAGCACGCGGAGCTCGTCGCCGAGGATCGTGCGCAGTTCGGCGATGCGCTCGAGCGTGTCGGCGTGCTCCTGCTTGATCTGCCCCGACTCGAGCGCCGTGAGCTGCGAGAGACGCAGATCGAGCACCGCCTGCGCCTGGATGACGCTGAGCTTGAAGCGCTTGATCAATTGCTCGCGAGCGTTCTCACGATCCTTGGCGGCGCGGATCAGCGCGATCACGGCGTCGAGGTTCTCGATCGCGATCAGGAGGCCCTCGAGAATGTGCGCGCGAGCTTCGCGCTGGGCCAGCTCGTGCTTCGAGCGGCGCACGACGACCTCGCGCTGGTGCTCGACGTAATGATGGATGACTTCGCGCAGCGACAGCGTGCGCGGCACCCCGTCGACGAGCGCGACCATGTTGACGCCGAACGTCGTCTGCATCGAGGTGTGTTTGTAGAGCTTGTTCAGCACGACCTTGGGCATCGCATCGCGCTTCAGCTCGATGACCAGGCGCATCCCGCGCTTGTCGGACTCGTCGCGGAGATCCGAGATCTCAGTGATCCGCTTGTCCTCAACGAGCTCCTTGATCTTCACCATCAGCCCGTTGTCGCCGCCCTTCTTGACCATGTAGGGCAGCTCGGTGACGACGATCGCCTCCTTGCCGTGGCTCAGCGGCTCTGTGTGAGCGCGCGCCTGCACGCGGATGCGTCCGCGCCCGGTCTCATAGGCGTCTTTGATGCCTGAGCGCCCGAGGATGATTCCGGCGGTCGGGAAGTCGGGGCCCTTGACGTGTTTTGTCAGTTCCTCGACGGTGATCTGCGGCTGCTCGATGTAGGCGACCGTCGCGTCGATAACCTCGCGCAGGTTGTGCGGCGGGATGTTCGTCGCCATGCCGACGGCGATGCCCTGTGAGCCGTTGACGAGCAGGTTCGGGAAGCGCGCCGGAAGCACCAGCGGCTCCTGCTCACTGCCGTCGTAGTTCGGCGCGAAATCGACGGTGTCCATGTCGAGGTCGCGCAGCATCTCCATCGCGAGGCGCGTCAGCTGCGCCTCGGTGTAGCGCATAGCGGCCGCCGGATCGTCGTCGACCGAGCCGAAGTTCCCCTGCCCGTCGACGAGCGGGTAGCGCATCGAGAAGTTCTGCGCGAGGCGCACCAGCGTGTCGTAGATCGCCGAGTCGCCGTGGGGGTGGTACTTGCCCATCACCTCACCGACGATGCGCGAGCATTTCGCCTTCGAACGCGTCGGGCCGAGGCCCAGCTCGCGCATGCCGTAGAGGACGCGGCGATGCACCGGTTTGAGACCGTCGCGGACGTCGGGCAGCGCGCGCGAGACGATCACCGACATCGCGTAGTCGAGGAACGCGGTGCGCATCTCGTCCTCGATCGCACGCGGCTCTATGTTGCCCCCGGTCAGCACGTCACCCGCCATACCCGTCAGCTCCTAGACATCGAGGTTTGCGACCAGCCGGGCGTTGGTCTCGATGAAGTCGCGCCGCGGCTCGACCTGATCACCCATCAGCATCGAGAAGACGCGATCAGCCTTGACGGCGTCGTCGATCGTCACCTGG
>JBEKBL010000153.1:0-5331 GCA_050015415.1 Solirubrobacteraceae bacterium | reverse complement strand
GGCCACGATCATCGCGCTGGCGGCAAGCGCGGTTCTGTTGTGCACCTTCGTCGCCCTCGAGCACCGCGTCGCCCATCCCCTGCTGCCGCTTCACATCGTGCGCGATCGCGCACGCGGGGGCGCCTACATATCGGTCCTTCTGGCCGCTGCCGGCATATTCGCGGTGTTCTTCTTTCTCACCTACTACATGCAGCAGAACCTTCGCATTTCGCCGCTGACAACCGGACTGGCCTTCCTGCCAATGACGGCCGTGCTCGTCGCCACCTCGGTGACCGCACAGACCAAGCTGCTGCCGCGGACCGGGGCCAAGCCACTGCTGATGGTGGGCATGGGACTCGGCGTGATCGCGATGATCGTTTTCACGCGTCTCACGCCCGCCAGCAGCTACCTGAGTGGGATCCTTCCCGGACTGCTGATCATCGGCCTCGGCATGGGGTGCATCTTTGCGCCGGCGATCGGAACAGCAACTCTCGGCGTCGATGTGCACGACACGGGCGTCGCCTCGGCGATGGTTAACACCTCGCAACAGATCGGTGGCTCGGTTGGCCTGGCGTTGTTGAGCACGCTGTCGGCAAGCGCGGCGAGCACCTACGCCGCCAGCCACGCCCACCTGCGGGGGCTGGCCGCCGCGGCGGCGATCCACGGCTACACGACGGCGTTCACATGGAGCGCCGGGATCTTTGCGCTCGGCCTGCTCCTGGCGCTCGTGATCCTGCCTTGGAAGACCCCGCGCCGCGCCTGCAGTCTCAGGGCAGCGCTCGCCAATGGAATCGCCTACGCGCACCATTACGTCGAGTCAGCACACCCCGTGAGCGTGAGCGACGACTAGATCGCTCGATCTCGCTCCCTGGGCTCACGCGCCGGCTGCCGGCCGGTGGTTGGCTGCGGGTCCGGTGACTGCGGCTCGCACCAGAGGCGCGACCTTGGTGCCGAACAGCTCCATCGAGCGCATCACGTCGCGGTGGGCGACCGCGCCAACGCTCATCTGCGCGACATAGCGCTGATGAGCGAACATGCTGTGCTCGGCGACGATCTTCTCGGCGACGTAATCGGGCGGGCCGACCGCGAGCGCCCCAGTCGGGGAGCGCAGGGACTCGTACTCGCTCCGCCCCGAAGGCGGCCAGCCGCGCTCGCGCCCGATGCGGTTCATCATCGCCAGATACGGCTCGGCAAAGGCAGCGTCGGCTGCTGCCTGTGTCTCGCCGACGAAGGCGTGGGTGTTGATCGCGACCTTCGCTTCGCGAGGTTCGTGACCAGCGGCCGCGAACGCCTCGCGGTACAGCTCGACGAGCGGAGCGAAGCGTTCGTAGGCGCCACCAATGATCGCGACCGTCAGTGGCAATCCGAGTGTGCCGGCGCGGATCACCGACTGGGGCGAGCCACCGACCGCGACCCACACCGGCAGCGGGTCCTGCACTGGTCGGGGCCAGACGCCGGCGTCGTTCAGCGGTGCACGATGGCGTCCTGACCAGCTGACGTGATCGCTGGCGCGGATCTTGAGCAGCAGGTCGAGCTTCTCGGCGAAGAGCTCGTCATAGTCGTCGAGGTCGTAGCCGAAGAGCGGGAACGACTCGATGAAAGATCCGCGTCCGGCCATGATCTCCGCTCGCCCGCCGGACAGCAGGTCGACGTGAGCGAATTGCTGGAAGACCCGCACCGGGTCATCGGAGCTGAGGACCGTCACGGCGCTCGAGAGCCGAATTCGCTCGGTGCGCACAGCCGCGGCAGCCAGCACCGTCGCCGGCGAGGAGACGAGGAAGTCCGGCCGATGGTGCTCGCCGATTGCGAACACGTCGAGTCCGAGCTGATCGGCCAGCTCGACCTCCTCGAGCAGCTCGCGCATGCGCTCGCCGGGGCCGACGCCGGAGGCGAGATCCGCGAAGGTGGCGATTCCAAGCTCGAGCGTCGCAGCTGAACTCGAGGGCGCGCTCGTCGGCTGGGCGGTGCTGGTCTTCTCGGTCACTGGGGGAATCGTTGATCAGGGCAACGTCGCGGTTGATCCATTGAAGCAGCCACCCGGCCGCGCGATGCGACATGCTGACAATCCGGTGGGAGCAGCGGTATGTCTAGCGGGCTAGCGCTGGCTCTGGCGCTGGTCGTCCTTGCGGCGACGTTGGGGGCCGCTGCTACGCGACCTCGTTATCTGCCGGCGTCGGTGGTGGCCGTCGTCGGTGCGGCGTTGCTCGTCGCCGTCGGGGCGGTCGGATTGTCACGCGCGGGCGATGCGCTGCGTGAGCTCGCGCCCACGATCGGGTTCCTTGCGGCGCTGCTTGTGATCGCCGAAGGTTGTCGCCGGGAGGGGCTGTTCGACGCCCTGGGCTCGCTGATGGCTCGCGGTTCCCGCGGTAGTCCGCAGCGGCTGCTCGGCTTCGTGTTCGTGGTGGCGACGGGCGTGACAGCGCTGCTCAGCCTTGACGCGACCGTGGTCCTCCTGACGCCCGTGGTCTTCGCGACCGCGGTGCGGGTACGCACGAGCGCCAAACCGCACGTGTACGCGTGCGCCCATCTGGCGAACTCGGCATCGCTGCTGTTGCCCGTCTCCAACCTGACGAATCTGCTGGCCTTCCATGCCAGCGGTCTGTCGTTCGCGCACTTCGCCGCTCTGATGGTGCTGCCGACGATCGGCGTGGTCGGCGTGGAATGGGCCGTGATGAGGCGATTCTTCGCGACCGACCTCAAACGACCACGCCGCCGTGGATCGGAGCCGCCGCGGCCGGCGATCCCCCGCTTCGCACTTGCCGTCCTCGCTCTCACGCTGCTTGGCTTCGCGTTGAGCTCGCTACTTGGGATCGCGCCGGTGTGGGTCGCGGCGGCGGGAGCCGTGGCGATCACCGGGCCTGCGCTGGCGGCCCGGACGACCACGACGATGACGCTCGCTCGAGCGGTCGAGCCCGGCTTCCTGCTCTTCGTTCTCGCGCTCGCGGTGATCGTGGCGGCCGCCGGCGAGAACGGCCTGGCCGCCGCCGTGCGCGCCGCGCTGCCGACCGGTACGTCGCTGCCCGACCTGCTCGCGATCGCCGCACTGAGCGCGGTGCTGGCGAACCTCGCCAACAATCTGCCGGCGACGCTGCTGCTGATCCCGGTGGCCGTCGCCAGCGGTCCGGGAGCCGTGCTGGCTGTGCTGATTGGCGTCAACATCGGCCCTAACCTCACCTACGTCGGTTCGCTCGCGACGCTGCTCTGGCGCCGTGTGATGCGCGCCGAGCACACCGACGTCGAGCTCGGCGAGTTCGTTCGCCTCGGTGCGCTCACCGTGCCGGCTGCGCTCGTCACCGCGTCGGTACTTCTGTGGTTGAGTCTGCAGCTCTGATGTCAATGCGCGCTCTCGTCTGGATCGTCGAGGACACCTGGCAGGCCACCGTCGCCGAGGCCGCTGCCTACCTGCCCGCGGACGCCGAGGTGACGCTGCTGCACGTCGCCGACACCGCGACCGAGGGCGTCGCCCGCGCAGCGCGCTTCGGCCTACTCGGCCGCCCGCCAGCCGCGCGAGCGGATGAAGACTCGCTCCGCGCGATCTCCGAGCAGGCCGCCGAAGACCTTCTCGCCGACGCGCAGCGGGCCCTCGGTCGACCGGCGCGCTGCGAAGCCCGGCGGGGACGAGTCGAGCGCGAGGTGGTCGCGGCCGCCGATGCTGTGGACATCCTGATCCTGGCGCGCGACGGCGACCGTCAGCACCTCGGCCCGCGCAGCCTCGGCCCAGCCGCGCGGTTCGTCGTCGATCACGCTCCGTGTCGCGTGCTGCTCCTCTGGCCGGACGCCGCGCCCTCGCTTACGACGATCCCCCCACCACCAGACAGACCGCCACCTCCGGGCGCACCTCCGCACTGAGCCCAGGCGTGCGGCGCCGCGTTACCTCTCCGCCGATGTCGGCGTCAGCGCCGGTGTCTCGTCGAGAGCGACGCTGTCGAGGTCCGGTAGTGCGCGCGCCGCGCTGCCTTCGATGTTGATGTGTGGCAGACGGGAGTCGAGCCAGTGCGGCAGGCGCCAGGTGAGCGGCCCGAGCAGCTCGAGGACGGCAGGCAGCAGCATGCAGCGCACAACCAGCGCGTCGAGGAACACCGCGACCGCCAGCCCGAATCCGAACTCCTTGAGCGTGCGCTCATCGCCGAGCGTGAACGATAGGAAGACGCAGACCATGATCGCCGCAGCCGCGGTGATCACCCGTCCGGTCAGCGCGAGGCCGTCGCCGACGGCGGCGGAGGCGTCGCGGCGGAGCACCCACTTCTCGCGCACGCGTGAGATCAGAAATACCTCGTAGTCCATCGAGAGGCCGAACACGACCGCGAACATCAGCACGGGTATCCAGGCCTCGATCGGCCCTTTCTGAACGCCGAGCAGGCTTGCACCGAACCCGTCCTGGAATACCGCGACTGTCAGGCCAAGCGCTGCGCCGATCGTAAGCACGTTCATCATCGCGGCTTGGATCGGGATCACGATCGAGCGGAAGATCACCAGCAGGAGGAGCGCGGACAGCAGGATCACGATCCCGAAGAACAGCGGCAACTTGGCGGAGAGGACATGGGAGAAGTCGATCGAGCCAGCCGTGAACCCTCCGACGAGAACGCTGACACCGGCCTTTCGATCGAACGCAGGCAGCACGTCGTCGCGGAGATGGTTGACCAGATTGGTTGTCTTTACTGCCTGGGGCGCCGAGTCGGGGTAGGCCAGGATCACGGCGACGTCTCCCGACGGCGCGATCCGCGGCGCCGTCGCCGCGACGACTCCGGGCGTCGCGAGAGCGAGCGCGCGCAGCGCCGGTAGCGCTGCGGTGTCGCCGGCGCGCGGCAGCTGGGTGACGAGCAGCAGCGGGCCGTTGAAGCCCGGTCCAAAACCCTGCGCGAGGAGGTCGAAGGCTTGGCGTGAGCTCGTGCTCGACGGATCGTTGCCGGCGTCGCTGCTATCAAGTCGCATCGCGACGACGGGGACGAGCAAAGCGATCATCAAGGCCAGGGACACGATCGCGAGCGGCCACGGATGCGCTCTAACCGTCTTGCTCCAGCCTCGCCAGCTCGGTCCGCGCGCTGGCGTGAGCGCCGTTGCCGCGCCGTCGGCAACGCCCGCTGCGCTGCTGCGGTGGCGAGAAAAGCGGTGCGTGCCGGTGCCGCGCTGGCGGACGAGCCGCGGGCCGAAGCGCGAGAGCAGCGCCGGCAGCAGCGTGAGCGATGCGATGAGCGTGAGCAGTACGGCGATCACCGCCGCGATCGCCAGGCCGTACATGAACGCGACGCCGGTCGCGAACATGCCGAGCAGCGCGATCACGACGGTCGCGCCGGCAAGCAGAATCGCGCGACCGGAGGTGTCCATCGCCTCGAGCACGGAGCGCTCCACGTC
>JBEKBL010000152.1:0-5339 GCA_050015415.1 Solirubrobacteraceae bacterium | reverse complement strand
TTTCGGGCGGTGTGCGCGGCGGTCGTCGTCTATTTCGTGTCGACGCTCCTGCTCAAGCGCCCGGTCGAGACCAACCTGATCCTGCTGCCGGTGGTGCTGTTCATCTATGCGCCGCTGATCTACTACACGGACTTCTGGATGTACCGTCGCCACATGCGCAAGAAGGCGGCGCAATGAGCGACGCGCTCGACGTGCGCACGTTCACGGTCGGACCGGTCCACGAGAACGCCTACATCGTCCGCACGCCGGGATCGGACCGCGGGGTCCTGATCGATCCGGGTGCGGAGCCCGAGCGGCTGATCGATGCGCTCACTGCGCTCGACATCGCGGCTGAAGCGATCCTGATCACACACACGCATTTCGACCACGTTGGCGCCGTGGCCGCGCTCGCGCGGTACACCGGTGCGCCGGTCTACTGCCCCGCGATCGAGCGCGACGTCCTTGCCGATCTCGACGGGTACATGGGGGCGACAGGGTTCGGCCCGTTCGAGAGCTATGAAGCCGACGAGGTGCTCGAAGGGGGGGAGCACCTCGAACTTGCCGGGCTCGATATCGACGTGCTGTTCACTCCCGGACACAGCCCTGGCCACCTTACCTACGCGCTCGCCGCGCCGGGCGCCCTGTTCAGCGGCGACGTTCTGTTCGCCGGCTCGGTTGGCCGTGTCGATCTCCCAGGCGGCGACTGGCCGACGCTCGCGGCGTCGATCGGAGCGCTGCTTGACTCCTATCCGGATGACACGCTCGTCTACGCCGGCCATATGTCGCTCACCACGCTTGGGCGGGAACGCGAGACCAACCCGTTTCTCGCCGAGCTGCCCGCCCCCGCCCGGGGACGCGCCTCGGCCGCGGGGTGAGCCCCGGCCTCACCGCTCCGCGCGGCACCGCCGACGTCCTGCCCCAGCAGGCTGCGCTACGCCTGCGTGTCGAGCAGACCGCGCGGGAGCTGCTGGAGTCGGCGGGCTACGGACGCATCGAGACGCCCGCGTTCGAGGCGACGGAGGTCTTCACGCGCGGGGTGGGCGCCGCGACCGACATCGTCGAGAAGGAGATGTACAGCTTCGACGACGGTGGCGGGCGCTCACTGACGCTACGCCCGGAAGGGACGGCTCCGGTATGCCGCGCCTACGTCGAGCACGGCATGCACAAGCTCCCGGCCCCGGTCAAGCTCTACTACCTCGAGAGCTTCTTCCGCGCCGAGCGACCACAGGCCGGCCGCTACCGCCAGTTCTGGCAGGTCGGCGCCGAGGCTCTCGGTACCGAGGACCCGGCGCTCGACGCCGAGCTGATCGTTCTGCTGTACCAGTTGCTCACGCGGCTCGGCGCCGGCCGCCTGCATCTGCGACTGTCGAGCCTGGGGACGCCGGCGGCGCGCAGCGAGTATCGCGACGAGCTGATCGACTACCTGCGTGCCAACTCCGAGCGCCTGTCGCAGACCGTCCGCGAGCGGATCGAGCGCAACCCGCTGCGGGCCTTCGACGCCGACGATCCCTCGACCAACGCCGTGATGGAGCAGGCACCACGCCTGCTCGACCGCCTACCGGCCGATGATCTCGAGCACTTCGCAGAGGTGAGGCGGCTGCTCGAGAGCGCGGGTGTCGCCTACGAGGTCGATACGACGCTCGTCCGGGGTCTCGATTACTACACGCGGACCGTGTTCGAGTTCACGAGCGATGAGCTGGCCGCCGGCCAGTCGACGGTCGGCGCCGGCGGCCGCTACGACGGCCTGGTCGAGCTGCTCGGCGGCCCGCCAACGCCGGGAGCCGGCTGGGCCGCGGGGGTCGAGCGGATCCTCTTGGCCTCGCTCGCACAGGCTGAGGAGCCGCCCGCTCCCGATCTCTACGTCGCGCACGACGGCTCGCCTGCGGCCGCGTTCAAGCTGACGCTCGCTGCTCGCGCGGCCGGCATCAGTGCCCAGCTCGAACTCGCCGGTCGCTCGCTCAAAGGCCAGTTCAAGCACGCTGAGCGCCTGAACGCTCGTTTCGTGGCGGTGGTCGACGACGACGGGGTGACGCTTCGCGATCGATCGGGCGGCAGCGAGCGCGCCGTTGCGCATGGCGATGTCGTTGCAGAGCTGCAGCAGGCGCTGGGGAGATGAAGCAGCAGCCCTCAGCCAATGAGTACCGGACGCGATGGGCCGGCGACCTGCGCGGCGCCGCCGTCGGCGAGGAGGTTCGCGTTGCGGGCTGGGTCCATCGCCGTCGCGACCACGGCGGGCTGATATTCGTTGACCTGCGCGACCGCTCCGGCCTGCTCCAGCTCGTCTTCCACCCCCAGAGCGCGCCCGAGGCGCACGCAGCCGCGCACGACCTGCGCAGCGAGGCGGCGATCAGCGTCAGCGGCCGTGTCGTCGCGCGCTCACCGGACACCGTGAACACGTCGCTTGCGACCGGTGAGATCGAGCTCGCGGTCAGCGAGCTGCGCGTGCTCGCAACCTCGCCGACGCCGCCCTTCCCGATCGACGAGGACGTCGAGGTCGACGAGACGCTGCGCCTGCGCTATCGCTCGATCGACCTGCGACGCGAGACGATGCGCGACGCGATCGTGTTGCGCCACGAGATCGTCGCGGCGATCCGCGAGGAGCTCTCGGCGCGCGACTTCCTCGAGATCGAGACGCCGATCCTGACGATCGCCTCGCCCTCGGGCGCCCGCGACTTCCTTGTTCCCGCGCGGACACAGCGCGGCAGCTTCTACGCGCTCCCACAGTCACCGCAGCTTTTCAAGCAGCTGCTGATGTTCGCCGGCTTTGAGCGCTACTACCAGATCGCCCGCTGCTTCCGCGACGAGGACTCGCGCGCCGATCGCCAGCCCGAGTTCACGCAGCTCGACGTCGAGCTGTCGTTCATCGGCGAGGAGGACGTGCTCGCGCTCACCGAGCGCGTGATGGCGCGCGTCTTTGAGATCGGCGGCTTCGCCGTCGCTGCACCGCGGTGGCCGCGGCTGACCTACGCCGACGCGATCGCGCGCTACGGGATCGATCGACCCGACACGCGCTTCGGCCTCGAGCTGCACGACGTCGGCGAGTTGCTGCGCGGCAGCGAGTTCAAGGTGTTCGAGGGCGTGCTCGCCACCGGCGGCGTCGTTCGCGCGCTCAATGCTGGTCCGCACGAGCTGTCTCGCGCCGAGCAGGACGGCCTCAACGAGATCGTCCAGCGCTATGGCGCGAAGGCGGTCGCTCCGATCTACGCGGGGGATGGGGGGTGGCGCGGCAACCTTGCCAAGTTCTTCACGGCGCAGGCGATCGATGCAGTGAACCGCGAGCTCGGCGCGCAGGACGGGGACCTGCTGCTGTTCGTGGCCGATCGCGCCGCGGTCGCCGCGCAGGCGCTCGGGGCGCTGCGGCTCGAGCTCGGCGAGCGCTTCGGGCTGATCGACGAGACGCGCCACGACGTGCTCTGGGTGACCGACTTCCCGATGTTCGAGTGGAGCGAGACCGAGCAGCGCTTTAGTGCCGTGCACCACCCGTTCACCGCGCCGGCACCCGCCTCGGGTGCGAGCGAGCTCGACTTCTCCGATCCGGGCGCGCTGCTCGCGCGCGCCTACGACCTGGTCTGCGACGGCACGGAGCTCGGCGGCGGCTCGATCCGCATCAATACGCCCGAGGTCCAGAACGAAGTCTTCAAGGTCATGGGCCTCTCCGAGCAGGAGGCCCAGTCGCGCTTCGGCTTCCTGCTCGATGCACTGCGCTACGGCGCGCCGCCGCACGGCGGAATCGCCTTGGGGATCGACCGGATCGTCACGATCTGCGCCGGCCGCGAGTCGATCCGCGAGGTGATCGCCTTCCCGAAGACCGCCAGTGGCATGGACCCGCTGACCGGCGCGCCAGCGCCCGTCGAACCGGCGCAGCTGCGCGAGCTCGGGCTTCGTACGCTCGCCTAGCGGACTAGCGGTATTTTCCTCACAGCTGGCAACCACCGAGCAGGGAGGGGAAAATGGCCAAGCCGACAAATAAGGATGCGCAGCTGATGATTCAGATCGCGCAGTGGGGGAGCTCGCTCGGCATCGAGGAAGCGATGCCGCAACTCTTCGCTGACGATTTCGACCCAAACACAGCCGACGCGATGGACAACCCGGCCGTACGCAAGATGCTGATGTTCGGCGAGTCGATCGGGACACTCACCAAACACGACCTGCTGAGCACGAAGCTTGTCCACGACTGGCTGTGGATCGAGGGCATCTGTTCCCGCATCGGCCCAGCGGCGCTCAGGCAGCGCGCGCGCTTCGACGAGCCGCGTCTCTACGAAAACCTCGAGGCGCTCGCCAAGTCCTCGACCTGAACGTGAACCTGGGGCTCAGCTGTGCGGCAGGGGCTCGACTGTCGTGACGGTAACCTCGAGACGCACGGGCGCGGTACCGAGCCCGTTCGTGTTCCTGGCCCGCACCTGATAGTCGGAGCCGCCGAGCACTGAGCCACGACTCAGGATTCGGACTTTTGCAAGGTCGGGCGGGTGGCCTGCGCCCGCAACCGCGACGACGCGGACTGTTCCCGAATAGGTGGCATTCCCGTACTCGAGCGCGTCCGGGTAGCTGACTGTGACAGTGCGCGTTTGGCCGGCAGCGATCCTGGTCGAGCCATAGAGGTGCTTAGTCACCGATCGCGCGGCCACGGCGGACGCGCCGCCAAGTAACGCGATCAGGGCGCCAGTCACGAGTATTAAGGCTCTCACGCGGGCCACGCTAGCTATTCACAGTAAATGATGACTCAGGCGCCGCCAAGCTGCGCCGCCTTCACGGCGAGTAGGACGGCCGAAACTATCAGGTAGGCCCACATTCCTGCCAGCGCCAAGCTGCGCCCGCGCGATGCGACGGGCCGCTGGAGGAGAGCGAGTGGCGGCATCGTCCACTGCTGCTTCGGGACCTGTGGCCCGCTGTCGATCACGCTGATCCCACCACCGGCACGCCGGCTCCGGAGGGCCGCTCCACCGAAGCCGCAGAGAACGATCGCGAGCACGCCACCGCCGATCAGGGCAAAGCGTGTCACGTCGATGTGCGGGAAGACGGTCGTCGCCATCAGAATCAGCGACAGGAGCACGAGCACGGAGATGATGATGCTCGAGAGGATGTTGAGCCAGGTGGGGTTGCGCCAGGGCCCGAGCACGTCACGGTCGTTGCATAGCAGCAGCAGGAATACCGTCGCGCTTGGCAGGAGCACGCCCGCCAGCGCCTGGACCGCGGTCGTGATCACGCCGAGCGGTGCGCCCGGAATCAGGACGATCCCGCCGGCACCCGCGACGAGGAGGGCGAAAACCGCGTAGATGCCTTTGGCCTCGTTCACCTTGCGGTGCAATGAGTTCCGCGTGCGAGCGAGGTCCCCGAGCGCGTAGCTCGTGGCGAGCGTCAGG